>JAFAUE010000301.1 GCA_019243475.1 Acidobacteriota bacterium
CGTTCCGGTTATGACCTCTGCCGCGAGCTCAAGGAAGATCCGGCAACGCGCCTCATTCCCGTCGTAATGATCACCGGCTTGAGTGACCGCAGCGACCGCATTCGCGGTATCGAAGCCGGCGCCGATGACTTTCTCTCAAAGCCCCTATACCCGGAAGAGCTCTACGCTCGCGTCAAAAGCCTTCTAAAGCTGAAGCACTTTACGGACGAATTAGAGAATGCCGAAGCGGTATTGTTTACCCTCGCTTTGGGGGTTGAAGCGCGCGATCCATTTACGGGAGACCATTGCTCCCGTCTTGCGCATTACGCCGGTGATCTGGGGCGGCACTTGCACTTCGACTATGAAAACGTTGTCGCGCTCGAACGCGGCGGTTATTTGCATGACCTGGGAAAGATCAAGGTTCCGGACGAGATTCTGAAGAAGGGCTCCCAACTGACGAGCGCCGAGTGGGAGATCATGAAGCAGCATCCAGCCACGGGCGAAGCCATTTGCCAGCCGCTGAAGTCATTCCGCAAAGTGCTGCCCATCATCCGACACCACCATGAGCACTGGAACGGCACGGGATATCCCGACGGCTTGGACGGCCATAACATTCCCGTACTGGCCAGAGTTTTGCAGGTGGTAGATGTGTTCGACGCGCTCATCACCGCTCGCCCTTATAAGCCTGCCTTGTCGCACATGCATGCTAAGGACACAATGCTGCGTGAAGCCAAACGCGGGCTTTGGGATTACGAGTTGGTGCGCGAGTTTTTTGGCATGCTGGAAAGCAAGCGTCGGGCGGCTTAACCGCTTCGAAAATACAGATCTGCACTCCTATCTAAGGTGCAGCCACTTCCGAACCGCCAACTTTACAATTTCCAAGCGTCTCAGCGGGTAAGCGATTGCAACTGACGTACAATCGGGTGCGTCTAAGGCTTAGTACCTGATTGGCACCAATGCCGGCACCCTATTACAGCATCGTCGTTCCAGCTTTCAATGAGGCCGAGCGGATCGGTCCGAGCCTGGATCGGATTCTTGCCTTCATTCAAGAGAGAAACTGGGCGGCGGAGATCATCGTCGTCAACGACGGCTCGCGCGACAATACGGCTGCGGTGGTCAACGAATTCGCGCGTCTCAATCCCAAGGTACGTCTGCTGGACAACCCCGGTAATCGCGGCAAGGGATATAGCGTCCGCAACGGGATGATGAATGCCGCCGGGCAAGTGCTGCTGTTCACAGATGCTGACCTGTCATCGCCCATCGAAGAAGCCGAAAAGCTGTTCGCGATCATCGAGAGCGGACAAGCCGATATCGCCATAGGTTCCCGATACTTGCGGAGCGAATTGCAGACTCGGAAACAACCTCTCTACAGACGATTGCTCGGGCGCACGTTTAATCTCGCCCTGCGGACCATTCTCGGCCTTTCCTATGCTGACACGCAGTGCGGATTTAAAGCATTCACCCGCAAAGCAGCTATAAGCATTTTTCCCGGCATGAAGATCGAGGGCTGGGGATTCGATCCTGAGATTCTCTTCCTGGCGCGGCGTTATGGGTTGCGCGTGGTTGAGGTCCCGGTTTCATGGGCGCACGACCATCGCTCCAAGATCAATCCAGTGCTCGATGGCGCTCGCATGTTCAGCGAGTTGATGAGAGTGCGCGTGAATTCGATGAGCGGAAAGTATCTTTCTCCCACGGCACAAGCGCGAGTCGTGACCAAGACCGCCTGATTTCTCTCTACAGAAACTAAAAAGCCCGCAAGTGCGGGCTTTTTTGACTTTTTGCCTGTATCGGCATCTACGATGCTGCAGCCGCAACGGCTCGTGCCTGCGTCTTTGGCATGACCGTTATTCCATTCTCCTTATCGAAGAGCAGACTCATCGTCTGGGAACAGCTTCCGCAAAGCCAGAAGTGTTCAAGCTTGCGTACCGGCTTCTTGCCGACCAGGAATGGCATCTTGTTGCCGTTGGTTAGCTCAATAGTGTCTTCCGCCGTAACCGGCGGGGCTATTTCCACTTCAACTCTGAAAACCTTTCCCTCACGCAAGTAATGAAACGGAGCCGAGCAGGCTGGATTTGCACACTTGGAAACCATGGAGCCCTACTTTCATTCGGGGGGTTAAGGTCCGCCTGCTTGCAACGGACACGATTTCTTGAAAAGTAGATGCATCCAGAGTCTCTGGAAGTTGTTCTGTTGAAAACTTCTGGAGACTAACTGAATACCCGGAAAAGAACCCCGAGCTGAAACGAAGTTTACCCCAACTCGCCAAAACCGTTTACGACAAAAAATTGAATTTTTGTGAGCTGCTCGGACAATTTGCGCCAGCAACTCTCGATTGCATTCTCCCGAGTGCAATCCCTCTTTCCCGGCGGCCGCGAGCAAGGCGGCAGTGTCCGAATTTATTTAGGCACGGACTCCTGCGTGTTTCACCGAGCTGTGTGCCAATGCCCACAATCGTGGCCCGCCGAGGACGACCATTCCTGGCTTCGCTTCTCGTAAATAGCTGATTCAACAGGGCTTGGTTCTGGCATGCCTGGTGCAACTTGTTTGGGCGTAGCGACGGAGAGCGACAAATGCAGAGGCGAAGCAATCTGGACAGCAAGATTCTGCTAGCAAAGCGGGCGTTCGCAACAGTTATCTTCATTTTGTTCGCACTCCGCGGCTCGCGCGCGCAACAAGCCACGCTTCAGACAGGCGACAACGAGAGCGGGCGCAAGATCGTTGTCAGCATCGCGCATCGCACACTCGCTCTGGTCGAAGACGTCAAGGTTGAAAAGATTTATGAAGTGGCCGTCGGTGCA
>JAFAUE010000406.1 GCA_019243475.1 Acidobacteriota bacterium
CATCTGAATTCGAGATGGCGCCCAGTCGATATTTCCCTTTGAGGTCTTTCAGTACATCGAGCGTGCCCGACTGCATGCGACTCCAGTTGGAGGAAGTACGGGCCAGCGACACCAGTTCCAGCCGCAACGAGACATTGCTGACGCCAACTGTATGCAGCAAATGTGCGTAATAGATCTCCCAATACTGTTGATCCACTTTCTTGTTGCGCGAAAGGAGCAGATCAGTTTCCTGCCGGGCAACCCGCTCGGCAGCGTTTAACTGGGATTCAGTGGGACGAATACCACGTTCCCATAGCGGGCGGAGAGTTTTTTCGTGATCCGGAAACAAGAGCGTGTTGCCAACATCGAACAAGATGGCTTCAATCGGCATGGATGTAAGTGAATACTGCAGAATATCCAATGCCGACGGATGCAGCAATGTGACGAAGCCGATTGGTTAGTGCGCGCCTGGTGCGGAACTGTCGAAGTTCACATCGATCGTGCCGACGCGCTGGCTGGGTCTATCGACGGCCCCCAGGCGAACGCGATATGCGTCACCGCTCACGGGCACAACCTCATTGACCTGCAGTCCAGAGCGCAATACTTTGCGGTATTCCTCCGCACTAAGATTTGTTTCGACTGTCTCCGCCGAATGGCCTACGTCCTTGCCGCTCTTGTCCCACACTACCGTAAGAAGATCCACCGCCGCGTGCTTCTTTCCGTCCTGACTGTCGCTGAAGGTCATTTGCTGCGCATCAATGAGGCAGGAAATCCTGACTTGCCGTTGCGATGCGTCCGGAGGAAGGATCTCGGCTTTAAGATACAGCGATGTTGAGTCGGGCATATCTGGACGTACAGCTGCGACTAACTTCCTCGTCGAATCTGTATTCGAATGCTCCGGTTCCTGTAAGGCAAAGTAGCCGCGACGGTATTGCAGCTTATACCCACCCTTGTTGAGCTTTACATCAATGCGACGGAACTTACCATTCCAATTTTGATTCTCAGGAGAGTAAGCTAGCGTATAGTAGGTTGAGCCCTGCTCCATACTACGTTCCATTGCCACACGCACGTCGTTCGTTCCGTAGAAAGCCTTGCCTCCGGTCTGGTCGGCGATGTCGTCCATGGTCGCGTGCTCGTCGCTTGACTCAGTGAGCTGCCGCATCAGCATCCCGTTCAGCCGGGTGGCTCCTGTCGCCGAGTCGACCCCGCTGGCGCCCTCGCCATTGCTACTCAACGCTACTCCCTGCGTCCGAACTCCCCGCACATCGATTGGATATACGGCGATTTGCGCCGCGGACAGTGCATTTGCGGTCTGTCGAATGACCGCGTCAAATTGGCGCTCATGGGAATGTTCCGAGTGCGCGAACGGATCCGGACCGATGCCGAAGGGAAATCCCCCCGACACCCAAATCACATTTTTTCGGCCAGCATAACCACCGAGCATCTGTGCCAGTGCGGCGAGTGATTGCAGAGTGAGGCCAATTCTCTTTTCTGCGGAGCTATTGTCCTGCTCAGTTAATGCATCACGCAGCTTTTCGGCAAATACTGGTCTAGCTGACGATGCGCTTGGGATGCTCTGCGAAGATGCTCCCGCGGCCATATTGATGGTGGGAGCGGCCATGCGCGCGGCGTAAGCAATGTCATCATCTTGATGCTGACGATCAGATTCAGTAGTAAGTAGGGGAGACGGGCTTGCCAGCAGGCGAGAAGCTGCGGCGGCAAGAACTTCGGTGTCACCACTGAAGGTCTGAATTAAACGCAACCTGCTGCCAAGTGTAAAAAGGGCCACCCTCTGGTTGGGTGGCAGCCCTTTCAGGAAGTTGAGCATTGCAAAGCGAGCGCTCTCCTGATCGGGCGCCGGCGTGTTCAAGGTGTCGAAAAGCAGGACCGTCAAAGGGCCACTTGACTCCTGCGCTGGAACGTTCGTGTATTGATTGGGCGGTAAGCGAAACTTCCTCGGGGCTTCTGAGCTAGAAGCAAGTAGTCTGTGCTCCTCGAAGGAGGTCATGCGTTGCTCCCGACCGTCCTCCTCGATTCTGAAATTTAGAGAGTTAAGTCCCGAAACGGGATTGCCCCCTGAATCGAGCACTACCACGTCGATGAGCACAATCCTGGCATTGGCATGAAATGCGGGTTGTTGCCGCGAGAGGGCTTCCTGGCCAAAGGCGAAACCGAGATTGAAGAGGGCAGTCGCAAGAACACCCAATGCAGAGCCGCGTCCGAGGTAGGCCAAGAAACGCTTGGCATAGGCTGCAATGCTCATCTTGCGCACTAATCAACTCCTTGAATCAAAATCCATGCCGCGCAAAAGCGGGCTTGATCTGCCCTGCAGGGACAATTCCTTTGCCTTCGAGCACACTATAGAACTTGTCTGCAGGGAGCTTTTCTAAGTTATCGATGGTTCCCGACGGCCAGCGGATCTCGACTGCATCGACGCTTGTCGCAACCCCAATTCCAAAATGCACTCGAAGGTCGTTTTGGGAAAGATAACTGGACCCGCTGTGGATCTCATCTGTTTGTGTCATGCCGCCTGCCGTTAGCTTGATTCGCGCTCCGATTGCTGCGCGATTGCTCTTTGAGCCGGCAAGTTCGAAACTAACCCAGTGCCGACCTGAAATACCCGCGTTCCTAAGCAGCATCGGAGAGCCGTCCAAGTCTTCGATCACGATGTCCATATTGCCGTCATTGAAAAGATCCCCCACCGCTAAGCCGCGCGAAACGCGCTTTTGCTGCAAGGCCGGTCCGGCTAGAGGAAGCGCATCACAAAAGGTCCCGTCGGCTTGATTCATTTCGAGGATCTTTGGCTGAGCGTAGCCTCCGGCTGAGGCAACGATTTCCATTTGAGGATATACGTGACCACTAACGGCAACGAGATCGAGCCAACCATCATTGTCGAGATCCACAAAGGCGTCGCCCCACTTCACCCACTTCAGTGAGGGTAATGCTACCCCTGCCTTGTAGGAGACATCGTCAAAGATCCAGTTGCCATCGTTGACAAACAGAGTATTAGGCTCATCCGTAAACTCTGTAACGTAAATCGATGGCCGGCCGGTGTGATTGTAGTCTCCGAGTGCAATACCCATATTCGCCTGCTCCGTGCCATCCTCGTTAACCGCCGTACCTGACTCAAGCCCTACATCTAAGAATTTCCCATTGCCAAGATTCTTATAGAAATAGTTCGGAGTGGAATCGTCGGCAATGAAAATATCGGGCCGGCCGGTGTTGTTGAAATCGGCGAACGTAACTCCCAAACCGTAGAAGCCGCGCGAATCATCTACACCCGCCTCTTTCGACACGTCGGTGAACGTTCCGTCACCATTGTTGTGAAATAACGAGTCCCCAGCGCCCTTAAGACCGCGGGGACCGCATTGAACATCGACACCACGGTACTTACAGGTGGGGCTGCTGCCGAATTGAGGAAGATCGTTCAGATGGAAATCGACATAGTTTGTGACCATAAGATCCACGAAACCATCGCGGTCGTAGTCCCCAAAGGCCGCACCGGTGGACCAGCGACCGTCGCTTACTCCGGCTTTTGTCGTTACATCGGTAAATGTACCGTCCCCGTTGTTGCGATACAGAACGTTTCCTCCAAAACAAGTGACATAGATGTCGGGCCACCCATCGTTGTTATAGTCAGCCACGGCGCCTCCCATCGCGAAGCAAGGAGATCCAACGCCGGCTTTGTCGGTGACATCGGTGAAGGTTCCGTCGTGATTGTTGTGGTAAAGGGCACTGCGGCTTTTTTTCCCTTTGAGAGCCATCTCGACCGAAGGAGAATTCGTGAAGTAAATGTCCGGCCACCCATCACGGTCGTAGTCGATGAGCATCACTCCCCCACTCATTGATTCCAAGATGTACTTCTTCGCCGGGTCCGCAGTGTGTCTAAAATGGATGCCGGCCGATTCCGTTATATCTTCAAGTCTCGGAATGGGACGATCTTTGCACACCGCTTGTTTCGCGGCATTGAGTGGAGGCGGCGGCGTAGGATGTCCTTGCGACCAACTAAGGTCAGCGAGAAAGAAGAAGAGTACCAGTAATGTAATAAAAGGACGCGAATGCATTCGGGGCTTTCGTTTCAGCGCTGGATACCTTCCGCACTCTCGGTCTTAGCGCGTTCCTTAAGCTGCTTGTAAATTGCAAGTTCGCGTTCGGCATCTTCTGGTCGAGATGCTTTTCTGTATGCCTGCTGCAACTGGTAGTGAATGTAGTCCTTGCCAGGAGCGTTTTTGGCTGCCATCTCGAGATGGTGAACTGCATCCGCGGTATCGCCATCCTGCAGCAGCAGCTTGCCAAGTTCGTATTGCGCGTCCGCATGCCGCGGATCGGCGGCCGTGACCTGCTCCAAGAGCTGTTTAGCGCGCTCGTACTGCGATTGTTGAAGTAATGAAAAAGCCAAGTTGTATTTTGCGTCGGTATCATCAGGAACAAGCGCCAACTCATTTTCGAATTCTTTCTGGGCCAGCGCAGGACGATCGCTGCGCAAGTAAGCCATGCCTGCATCGTAATGTGCACGCGCCAAATTCGGCTGGAGCTCACTTGCCCGATGGAACAGGCTGATCGCCCGGTCAAAGTCAAGAGCATCAGCGTATGCTTGTGCTACCAGTAGAATGGTATCCGGTGGCAGCTGATCGGTCGTAACACGATCAAGGACGGCCCGTGCTTCAGCCGAGTTTCCTGTGTGAGCCAAAGCTGCTGCGAAGGTGTAGGCAAGTTTCGGATCTTGAAAGACGGCATCCCCCAAACCATTCAAAGCCTCTGCAGACTCCCTGTATCTTTCCTGCGCAAACCAAGCCAGCCCTAGCATAGCCCTTACGGGTTTGTCGTCAGGGTGGGCACTCAGCTCCTTTTGTAGCGCGGGAGTGGCGCCTGCATAATCCTGCGTCTTCATCGCAGCCAGCCCGATGTTTCGCTGCAGGTTCGGGAAGTCGGGATCCCACCTTTCAGCCTCGCGAAAATGGACCAGCGCCGAGGGAAACTCTCCAGACTTTGCTTCGGCGGTGGCAAAGTCGTTGTAAGCCGACGCGAGTATCGAGCGGAGAAACGACTGTTCGTCCTCCGCCTCCTTCTGCTGCCCAGGGCTGAGCTTCGCCGCCAGCTGATCATCATCCCCCATCCTCGCGCGGCCTTCGCTGCCTACGGTCTTTGTTTCCAGCGGCACCACCGCCCCCATTGGCGCCGGTCCGCCGGTGGCAAGAATTCTTGAGACGTGCTGCTGGGTTTGTTTGAGCGACAGTTCCTGCAGCAGGCGGGCTTTGTTGAACATCGTTGAGGCTTCGGCAGCATTATGTTGAATCGTAAATATGCGGCCCATATCAATATATGCTCGGCGGATTTGGTAGAAATTCCTAGCGTCGTCGCCGGCAGTCAGGTCGATGGCCTTGCGTAATAGTAGTTCGGCATCCTCGTAGTGCTCGCCGTCAAAGGCAATCAATCCGAGATATAGGTAGGGTTCTGGCAGCTTGGGAGATATCTGGGCTGCCCGCTTCAACACACTTTGTGCCGTTTCATAATCGTGATTTCGCCACGCTACCCATCCAAGCATGTAGTTCGCCAGGAAGTTATCGGGGTTCACCACGAGTTCAGCGCGAAACTCCCGCTGGATAAAAGGGTCGCCTGTATCCCATTCGTGCAGCATCAGCGTGGTCAGACCTAAGAAATAGTGAGCGTTGGCTGCTTTAGGATCGATCGCAAGAGCTTTCTTGTACTGCGCAATTGCCAAATCCGTGAGCCCAGCCTCACGATAGGCGTGACCTTCAACCATGTGCACCGCGGCCTTGCTTTCCGTGTGTTTTTCAAGATCGTCAAACACCACGCGCGACTTGGCGAGTTCTTTCATTTGCAGGAAGCAAATTGCGAGCGTGTAAGCTGTGGCAGTATCGCCGTGTAGTTTGAGCGAGTGGGCTAAAGCGTGCGCGGCTTCCACAAAGGAATCGCTCTCAGCAAGGGCATTACCCTTAAGTTTCCAGGCCTCCGCGTTGTCAGGATCGGCAACGATAACTCGCTCGGCTTCTGCTACGGCCTCTGAGCTACGCTTTAGCCGTAAGTATGCAATCCCGAGCTTGAGCCGTGTTGGAAGGTCATCCTTAAGGCCCAAAGCAGATTCATATGCTCTGGTGCCTTCACCATAATCACCTTGCAGAATCCGCAGGTCTCCATAATGCCGCAGTGCGCTTGCAATCAATTGCTCAGAGACAATCTTGATGCGCCCCGGGTCGCCTTCCGCAACGGCGGCCCGTTGTTCCGCAAGCAATGTCTCCGTGCGATCTTCAGAATCGACGGACGCGGTACTTTTTCCCTGATTGGTTGAATTCCTGGTCTTTTGCGTAACCGAACGCCCTCGAGGCGCGCGAACTTTGGGCTGATCGGACGAGGTGCGCCCTGCTTCCTGCGCCCAGGTGCTGCTGACAGTCACTACGAGAACTATCCAAAGCGCCCGCCGCAGAACTCTCGCTTGGTGAGTAGACGATTGCCTTCGCTCTGCATAACGATAATGCCGGAGAACCATACAACCTGGAACCATCCTCAGGGTGAAGATGCCATGCAATTTTGAACCGTAGTGAAGATTATGGGACAAAATAAAAGGAGGCGAAAGCTAATCACGAGCTCCGCCTCCTCATCTTTCTACAAGTCAGACTAGAACGTAATGCGTAACCCGTATTGGATCTGACGGGGAGTTAATGCCGCAGTTGCCTGTCCGAACGTTGTGGTTGCCGCGTATTTCGACGCAACGATAACGTTGTTTGTAGCACTGCAGCCATTGTTCTGAACGCCGCCAGCCTCTGCGGCCACAGTGCAGAAGCCCTGTATTCCCGTGGCACCGCCAATTTCGCTGTTGATGCCTCCTGACCCTGAGGCATTCCCACGGTAGTTTGTGTGGTTAAAGGCATTGAACATGTCAAAACGCAACTGCAAATTGACACGTTCGCCCACCTTGAAATTCTTATAGACAGCCATGTCCGCATCTTTGTAAGCGGGACCAAAGCAGTAGCCTCGGGGCTCAAGGTTCTGCTGAAGCGTCTGCCCGAGAATGAAACCGTTGAGCGTGAAAGCTGAAGGATTGATTATCTGACTGCCATGCGTACCCGAGTTGCAGCCGACGCCCGGTACAATCAAAGGACGTGCGTTATTGAACCCCGTAGATGTACCGAACAAACCGGCCTGCACCCCTGTACCGCTGTTACCCGCATCGTAAACAGTAAACGAAGCACCGTCTTCGATCGTGGTGATCGTGGACAGTTCCCAACCGCCAAGCGCATTACGGGTAAAGCCATTCGCATTGTTTAGCTTCGGCAAATACCAGATCGCATTGGCCACAAACATTTGCGGGCGATTAATAGTTGAATTACCTCGGTCAACTTGCGGGAAATATGGGTCCGTGACGTTCTCAACATTGTTGCCCAACCCGTTTGCATTCGATTCGTCTACATCGGCAATCGAGTGTGACCACGTGTAGGCCATCTGAACATTCAGGAGGTTGGGAATTTTGGTGCGGAAGAGCGCCTGCAAAGCATGGTAGGTGCCATAACCAGTGCGTGCGCCCTGGATGACGTTCCCGTACTCAGGATATGGACGGAATTGCTGTTGAGAGTTGCCCGGGCTTGTAAATGTCGCCTGCGCACGATTTTGAGGGAGTATGGAGTTCAGATCCAAGGCGGTGCTGAGGTGCAAGCCCTTATTGCCGATGTAGGCCAGCTCCAGAGCGGTATCACGCGCAAGCTCTTGCTCAACCGCCAAGTTCCACTGCCAGGTATTCGGAACGTTTCCGGAGTAATCTTTGGAGGCTGGTGTTCCTGTCCATAAGATTGAGCCTGGCGCAGGTGCCTGATCGAGAGTGCGCATGTTGCAATTGGGACAAGGCGCAATTCCCGTAGTACTCGGGAGGACACTCGATGCCGTGACCACGTTTGGAAGAGCGTTATTCAACCCCAGGTTGTAGCTAACCCGCTCACGCTGAAAGAACTGCCCTGCTCCAGCGCGTAGCGCCGTTTTACCTGTCCCGAAAACATCCCAGGCAATACCCAGTCGCGGCGATATCAAATGATTGTTGTTAGGAACGAGCGCGCGCCCGAACTGGGAGGGAGTTCCGTTCGAGTACGGGACACCCGTTATCTTTGCAAGGTTCTGGCACAAGTTTGAGCCCGGCACGACAGTGATACCGTTGCACAAGTTTGGCTGGAAATTGCCGAAAGCATCCTTAATGAATGCGTTCGCTGGATTGTATGCCGATGGGATAAAGGCACCAACTTGGTCGTTTGCCGAATAGGGCTCCCGCAAGAACGACCACCGGAACCCGTACTCCGCAGTCAAACGCGGGCTTACCTTCCAAGTGTCGCCCACATAAAACTCGTAATCACGCCAACGGGCCTGATCAACCGGATTGACATCTTGCTCGGTTATTCCGAAACGCTCCCCCGGGCTAAGGAAGTTCGCAAGATCGTTGCCTGTCTGCGCGCTCCAGTTGTTGTTCGCCGGCGTGTTCCATGCCTCAGCCGAACCGATTGTGAGTGAGTCCTGGCCGCCATACTGATTTTCATTCTTCGCATTCCAACTTAGAAATGCGCCGACCTTGAGACTGTGAGTTCCCATAACCTTGGAAACATCGTCACGCACCTGGTACAGATCCATATTGTTCTGATATGGGGCAATGGACCACAAGTTAGGTCCACCATAACTAAAATATTGGCCGAACCCTCCGCCCCAGAACGTCGGGATTCCGCCGACACCTTTTGTGGAGACAGGGAAAACCGTCGGCAGTGCCTTTTGGATGTTCTGCGCAAGTTGCAAGCTGGATCCGCTCTGGCTCGTGGAAATCGAGTTACCCGAGTACGAGAACTGCGCCTCGTTTACGAGCGTACTGCTGAGGGTGGAAGTTAATTTGGCGATCCCGTCCTTCGAGGGCTGTGACCAACTGCTTTCGATAGCAGGGAACGGATCCTCGCCCCACAATCCCTGACCGCTGCTGGCAAGGTTTGGAGCCGGATTATTGAAATGGTCTTGCGTGTAACGGAAGGTGAGCACTTCCCGGTTTGTAACATTGAAATCGACGCGGAAATTCTCCTCGCGGTAATTCAGCGGTGAGGGTGTCGAAAGCACCCAGTTGTTGAAATTCGTTGCCGCGCTCGCCGGCGCGTTGGGCAGAGGGAATTGAGTGAGAAAAACCAGTGCGGCTGGTGACGGGTTAGCAATCTTTAGCGGATTTCCTGCAGCGGCCGTGCCGGGGAACAGCGTCGGTTTTGCCGCGCCGCACTGGTCGGTACCGGAGGCATTGTTGAAATCCTGGCTGAAGTCGCCTGAACGCTCGGCTGCTGTGGGCACGCATGATTGGCGGGTGAAGCCGCGGATTTCGCGGTTGAACTCCTGGCTCGCAAAGAAGAAAATCCTGTCTTTCTTAATCGGACCACCAAACGACCAGATCACGTCATTACGACGCAGCTCGTCCTTGCCGTTGTGCGGAAAATGCTGACCTGTGGCTTTAAACAAAGCCACGTCCTGCGCTTTGGCAAATGGATCTTCCGCAGATACTGCATCGTTACGCCCGAAGTAATCCAGCGATCCATGAAATGCATTGCCGCCACTCTTGGTCAAAATACTGATGACGGCACCTGATGCCTGCCCGTATTCCGGACCATAGGAGTTTCGAAGCATCTTGAACTCGGAAATGGCATCTACGGAGGGATAGATAAGGATCGTTCTGTTTGATCCCACGTCATTGTTGTTGGCGCCATCGATCAAAAACAGATTATTCGTTGTCGGATTGCCGTTAACGGAAAAATCGACTCCCGCAAGAAGCCCCTTGTTTGTTGTGCTCAAATTGTTCGTGCGCGAAACTCCGGGCTGGAGTTGAGTCAGCTCAACGAAGTTGCTCCCGTTCAGTGGCAACTGTGTGGCTTGCTCGCTGTCTACGATTTCGCCAATCGCGGCGCTGGTTGTCTGCACGCCGACGCTATTGGCTTCTACCGTCACCGTCTCTGTTGCGTTGCCAAGTTGTAACTTTGTGTTTTCATCGGTAACGCTGGCGACGTTCACCACCACATTCCGGACGACAGCCTGCTTGAATCCCGAAGCGTCAATCGTAATGTTGTAGATCCCCGGCGGCAGATCGTTCGCGGTGTAGGTACCCACGCCGTTTGTAACGAATTCGTGGCTAAGGCCGGTCGACTGATTCGTCACGGTGATCTTCGCATTCGCAATCACCGCGCCGTGCGGGTCGCTCACAGTCCCACGAAGAGTTCCTGAGGTTGCCGTACCTTGGGCGAAAAGGGTGGACGTGGTGAACAGCAGCGAGACTAACAATGACAGCGTGAAGGCGCTGAAGCGCTTCATGACAACCTCCCCATCGAAGTTGAATGTCGATTCGTGAGCCGGTAAATTCGCTTGTCTTAGTGATTTATGTGTGACAAATCGATTTAGTAGCTGCCAACGGCTGGCTATTTGGCATCACTCGGGGTAATGTTGTCAAGAATTTTTTTGGGACGCGCTAGGTTTCTGCGGTATGAAAGAGTGTAAGGTTTTCGGCAAAATCTTCCGGTTTTACTTCAATGATTCATGGCTAAAGCGCACGACGACGGCAGAAAGAAGACGCGGAGCATCAGCCTTAAGGAGCTGGCGCAGCACCTAAATCTTTCCCCGGCAACGGTTTCCCTCGTAATCAACCGGGCGAAGGCTGCCGCTGCCATTCCCGAAGAGACGCAAAAACGAATTTTCGAGGCTGCCAAGGCGCTGAATTATCGTCCCAACTTTTACGCGCGCTCCCTGCTCACGCAGCGAAGCTTTACCATTGGCATCCTTCATCCCGACCTCTCCGACTATGTCGCCCTGCTCACCAGCGGCATCGAAGACCATCTCATGCGCGAAGGCTACTTCTACTTCGCCGCCGGACATCGCAATAATCCGGACCTGATCGAGGAGTATCCGCTGATCATGACGGACCGCGCTGTCGAGGGCATCATCGCCATCGATACGCCCATCGTGCACTCGCTGGCGCTGCCTGTGGTTGTCGTTTCCGGCCACCGCAAGATTGAGGGCGTGACCAATCTCATACTCGATCACCGCCGCGCGGCCGAACTTGCATTGGGCCATCTCGTGCGCATGGGACACCGCGAGATCGCCTTCATGAAGGGGCCGAAAGTGAGCTCCGACACTGAAGTGCGCTGGCAG
>JAFAUE010000512.1 GCA_019243475.1 Acidobacteriota bacterium
AGAGCCGCAGGCCCATTCACCACCATCCAGGCGACCTTCATCTGCGGCAGGCAGGAAATCTTCGACAGCCCGCTCAACGCAAAAGATAAACACCCGCAGCAAAATGCCGCGCTTGCTTCGGCTGGCGCTTCGATCTGGTAGTCGAGAAATACTTCGTCTGCAATGAGAGCGATATCTCGATCGGAGCAAATCTGCACCAGAGCGTCGAGTTCCGCGCCGTGAACAAAGGATCCAGTGGGATTGTTCGGGTTCACTACAAGTATGGCGCGCGTTGTAGAGCCGATACGTTCTCGCAACCTGCCCAGATCGATATGCCATCCGTGGTCGTAGAACAGCGGATACGGTTGCAGCTGCACATCCTGAATATCGGCAAGAAACTCGAATAGAGGATAGCTTGGCAGGGGTACGAGCACATTGTCCCCCGGATCGCAGAGCAGGCGAAATAGGAAGGAATAAGCCTCGCTGGTACTCGTCGTCAGTAATATCTGCTCGGGTGAGATCACTCTTTCTGAGGCAGCCATCGGCCGAGAGTTGTAGTAGCCAGCAACACTCTTGCGTGCCTGAAGCAATCCAGAAGGATGGGGCTCGTAATGCAGCGACTCTGAGTGTGCGAGTGCGCTCGCGATAGCTGCCGAATCAAATTCAAAGCCACACTCGGTAGGATTTGACACTGTCAAATCGAGCAGCTTCACTCCATTCTGCCGCGCCGTACGCAACGCCGCGGCGTACGCGTTTTCTCTTTGGTTCCATCCTGTACGACGCGCAAACATGGGCTTCAACTGTAGCAAAGGCGTTTACAGTCGTGCGTTCTTCACACCGGCTTCTCCGCATGTTGAAATTCCACCGTCAGAGATCATGAAACGGCAAATGACAACCCCCACCGCTCGCGCTGTATTCTCATTAAGGTTCGAGGTCGAGGTGAACGCATGATCAAAGAGTTGCTCGCGAATTGGCCTTTGCTGAAGCAAATCAAAACGGGAACGGACGGAACCGGTCCCGAAGCCATGAGCGAGCAAACGCGCAGCCTGAAGCCGAAATTTGCCGATGCTCAGGTGGCCCGATCGGTCTGCCCATATTGCGGGGTAGGTTGCGGGCAACTCGCGTTTCACAAAGACGGGAAACTTATCAGCATCGAGGGAGACCCCGAGTCGCCGATATCACGCGGACACCTCTGTCCCAAGGGCGCCAACAGCTTCGAATTGGTTACCCATCCCGGTCGCGAGTTGAAGGTGAAGTACCGGCGCCCGCGTTCGCGCCAGTGGGAATCGCTCGATCTCGAGACCGCGATGGACATGGTGGCTGAACGCCTCTGGAAATCGCGCGAACAGACCTTTGTCGAGAGCAAGGACGGCCGCCCCGTCATGCAAACCAAGGCCATCGGCCATCTCGGCGGCGCAACCCTGGACAACGAAGAGAACTATCTCATCAAGAAACTGTTCACTGCCGGGCTGGGAATGGTTTGCATCAGCAATCAGGCCCGTATATGACATAGCTCGACGGTTCCCAGTTTGGGAACCTCCTTCGGGCGCGGCGGCGCCACAACCGCACAGCAGGACCTAGCCAATTCTGACGCAATCCTGATCATGGGATCGTCGATGGCGGAAAATCATCCCGTCGGTTTCCAATGGGTAATCGAGGCTCGGAAGCGCGGCGCAACCATCATCCACGTCGATCCGCGTTTTACCCGCACGTCAGCGATGGCCGACATTTGGGTGCCGATGCGCTCGGGCAGCGACGTCGCCTTTCTTGGTGGCTTGATCCACTACGTGCTGGAACAGGGGAAAGAATTTCGCGAGTATGTTGTGCATTACACGAACGCCGCGACAATCCTGCGCGACGACGTGAAGCTTCCCGACGATCTGGCCGGTATCTTCTCCGGTTGGGACGAAGAGAACAAGAAATACTCGCCGGAGACGTGGCTATATAAGGATGAAGATCCGAAGCCTGACGCCATAAAGCCTGGACATGCCACCGCCGGAGGCGGCCACGGCAAAGACCGTGGCGGCGAGGCGGGCGATGCCACCAAGCATGAGACCGATCCAACTCTGCAGCATCCCAATTGTGTCTTCAACGTATTGAAGCGCCATTTTGCGCGCTACACACCGGAATTCGTCGAAGACGTATGCGGTGTGCCCAAAGAGCAATTCCTCAAGGTGGCGGAAGTATTCTCCAACGCTTCAGGTCCGGAGAAGACGGCGGCAATTTGCTATGCAGTAGGGTGGACGCAGCATTCGAATGGTGTGCAAATCATCCGCGCTGCTGCCATTCTCCAGCTACTGCTGGGAAACATCGGCCGGCCAGGCGGAGGAATTCTGGCCCTGCGCGGACATGCCAGCATCCAGGGTTCTACCGATATTCCTACTCTCTACGACATCCTGCCGGGATATCTTCCCATGCCATTCTGGGAAAGTGATGCGCATACGCTCGATGAGTATGTGAAACGCCATCGCAGTAATTCCGGTTGGTGGAGCAACTTTGAGAAGTACATCGTGAGCCTGCTGAAGGCCTGGTATGGGTCTGCAGCAACAAAGGACAACGAATTCGGTTTCCGCTGGCTGCCGCGCGTCACCGGCGATCACTCCGAATCAGGTTATTGGCTCGACATGCAGGACGGCAAGATGGAAGGCCTGTTCGTCATGGGCCAAAATCCCGCCGTGGGCGCGGCCAATGGGCGTCTTCAACGCACGGCGCTGAGCAAACTCAAATGGCTGGTGGTGCGCGACTTCGTCGAGACCGAGACCGCATCCTTCTGGCACGATTCACAGGAGATCGAAAACGGTGAACTGAAGACCGAAGACATCGCCACAGAAATCTTCTTTTTTCCTGCCGCATCGCACGTTGAGAAAGAAGGCAGTTTCACCAACACCCAGCGGCTGATCCAATATCACGAAAAGGCGATCGAACCGCCTGAGGATTGCCGCAGCGAAACGTGGTTTCTCTATCACCTTGGCCGCCGTCTGAAAGAGAAAGCCAAAGCCGAACCCATCGCGCGCAACGCCGGCCTGAACGCGCTGACCTGGGACTATCCTACGGAAGGCCCAATTCGGGAACCAGTAGTCGATGCGATTGTCAGCGAAATCAATGGCTATAAGACAGCATCCGGCGAGTTGGTGCGCGAATACACTGAGCTCGAGGCAGATGGCAGCACCGCATGCGGCTGCTGGATTTATTCCGGTGTGCATCCCAAACCGGGACACAACCTCGCCAATCAGCGGAAGCCGAAAGACTATCTCGGTCACGGCTGGGGATTTTGCTGGCCTTCAGATCGGCGAATCCTGTACAACCGCGCTTCTGCGCGGCCGGATGGTAAGCCCTGGAGCGAACGCAAGAAGCTGGTCTGGTGGGATGAGAGCAAACGGCAATGGACCGGACAGGACGTTCCCGATTTCGGAAAGGAAACGCCGCCGGATTATCGTCCGGATCGCAAAGCCGAAGGGATTAAACGAATCGCGGGTGATCAGCCATTCATCATGCATCCCGACGGCGTCGGCTGGTTGTGGGTGTCGAGCGGCCTTAAGGACGGTCCTCTGCCCACGCACTACGAGCCGCTGGAAGCGGTAGTCGAAAACCGGCTGTATCCGCAGCGCGCGAGTAATCCGCCCGCGGAGAAGAAGCAGCGGCCAGACAATCCTTACGGCTACTCGCTCGACAAACGCTTTCCATACATTCTCACAACCTACCGTCTAACCGAACACCACACTGCCGGTGGCATGAGCCGCTCTCTGCCCCATCTCTCCGAGCTCCAACCCGAATTGTTTTGTGAGATCTCCCCGGAGATGGCGAACGAAATCGGCATTCGCCACGGCGAATACGCAACGATCATGAGTCCGCGCGGCATCATTGAAGCCCGCGCCATGATCACCTCGCGCATGCGTCCGCTGAAGGTGCAGGGAAGATGGGTGCACGAAGTCGGGCTGCCCTACCATTGGGGCCGCCGCGGTCTTGCCAAAGGCGACACAGTGAACGATCTGCTCGCTATCTCCGAAGAGCCGAACGTGCGCATCATGGAAACCAAAGCATTGGTATGCGACATACGTCCTGGCCGCCGTCCACGCGGCAAAGCTGCGCTGGACGAACTGAACGCAAAGATGAGGCAAACGGCATGAGCGCCACGACTGCATTTCTCACCGACTCCACCCTCTGCATCGGCTGTAAAGCCTGCGAAGTTGCCTGCAAGGAATGGAACAACCTCGGCGACGATGGACTCGCATGGACCGGCTTTTCGTATGACAACACTGCTGAGCTCGGCCACTCGACCTGGCGGCACGTAAAGTTTGTCGAGCATCCTCCCGAGATTGGACATGGGGGAAACAGCCCGGAGGTTTCCTCATGGACCTTCTCATCGGACGTCTGCAAACACTGCGAGGAAGCCGGATGTCTCGAAGCATGTCCCACTGGTTCCATCGTCCGCACGGAATTTGGCGGAGTTTATGTACAGCCGGACATCTGCAATGGCTGCTCCTACTGCGTGGTGGCATGCCCTTTCGGCGTAGTTCAACGCAATAAAGAAGATGGAAGAGCGTTCAAATGCACTTTTTGCTACGACCGCCAGAAGGCCGGGCTCACTCCAGCATGCGCGCATGCGTGTCCCACCGAGTCGATAAAATTTGGCGAAATTGAACAGCTGCGCGCGGAGGCAGAGCGTCGTCTTGCGAAGTTGAAGGAAAGTGGAATGAACGACGCGGTTCTCTACGATCCGAAGGAGACGAGCGTGCGCGGCACTCATGCGTTTTTCCTCACGCGCGGCGACCCGCGGCAATACAATCTTCCACTCAAACCGGAAGTTCCAACCATTTATACGAAGCAGGGCTGGAAGTCGGCCGCGATCGGCGCCGGAGTGCTTGCCGCGGCTACGATGCTGGCTTTTATCGCAGGAGATAACCGATGAAGGATTCAGCTCTGCGCGAGCAGCTTCGTTCAGAACCCGCCGAGCCATCTCTGCCTCAGCGTGTGCACCGGCTTGAGGAAATCCGGCGCGAAGCGGCGCACACTGGCCGAGTGGAGGGCGTTGGCGTTCGTCTGGCTGGTGCTCCGATTCCTGTCGCCAGCGTTGAGACCGGCTATTACGGATTACCACTGCTTAAAGAGCCGCAGTGGAGCTGGGAAATTCCTGTTTATTTCTTCGTCGGCGGCGCTGCCGGAGCAGCCGCAGTGATTGCCGAGTTTGCGCAGATGAGCGGCGCACAAACCGAGCTTGTCCGGGACGCTCGCACCGTGGCAGCAGTGGGCGCGTTGCTTTCCCCCGCACTGCTCGTCTCCGACCTCGGCGTGCCCTCTCGCTTCCTGAACATGTTGCGTGTCTTCAAGGTACAGAGTCCGATGTCGGTCGGCGTTTACATCGTGAGCGCCTTTGGGCCGCCAAGTGTTCTGGCAATGATCGCCAACCGCCTGCGCGGCCGCATGCCAGGCATGATGTTGAAGATGATCGAAAGCTCTGCCGGCCTTTTCTCCGCGCTGTGCGGATTAGGAATGGCGACGTACACCGGCGTGCTCATCGGCGCGACGGCAATCCCGGTTTGGAACAAGAATATCGATTCGTTGCCGATTCACTTCGCTCTTTCGGGACTGGCGGCTGGCACGGCGGCGATCCAACTCATGGGTCACGAAGAGAGCCGCGCTCTGAATCTTCTAGGCCTCGTCGCTTCCGCTGGCGAGTCGCTCATTGGCGTCAAGCTGGAGAAAGCCCCCAGCCCAGCAAACGCGCCGTTAAAAAAAGGAACGAGTGGCCTGATCACGCGAGCCGGGGGCCTGCTTACCGGACCGTTGCCGCTGGCTCTGCGAATCGCTGCGGCTTTTGCGGGAGAGCGACGCTCGAAGCAGATCATCCGCATGGCTGCCGCCTCCAGCCTCGCAGGTTCATTGCTGACCCGGGTCGGCTGGGTGCGAGCCGGTCACCGATCGGCACAACAGAGCAATACCGCAGCTTCGCGAGAGTTTTAGGATTCGCCTCGACCCCCCCCGAACTACTTGCCTGTAGTGCTCACCGATTGCGACGAGGACGCGAGAAGATGTTCGCGGAAGAAGCGGACCATCTCTGTGGTGGAACGAATCCTATTCGGAATTTTGCGGAAGCCGTGTCCCTCGTCGGGAAAGAGAATGTATTCCACCGACACGCCGCGCGACTTCAAAGTATTTACGATCTGCTCGGCTTCGATTACCGGAACGTTGGTGTCGTTCGCTCCATGCTGAACCATGGTCGCGGCCTTGATGCGGTCGAGCTTATAGATAGGCGACAGTTTGTCCAACATTTCTTTTTGCGTCGCCGGATCGCCGTACTCTACGGTTGAGATCGCTGCCATCCACGGCTCGGTGTGCTGAAAGAAGGTAACGAAGTTAACGATTCCAAACAGGTCCACGCCGGCCGCGAACAGGTCGGGATATTCGGTGATGCCTGCCATCGTCATGTATCCGCCGTAGGAGCCGCCGGTGATGCCCAGCCGGTGGGCGTCCGCGATGCGATGGTCAACAAGGTAGTCGGCGCAGGACTTGATGTCACGCA
The DNA here is from genome assembly GCA_019243475.1 of Acidobacteriota bacterium. GTDB lineage: Bacteria > Acidobacteriota > Terriglobia > Terriglobales > Acidobacteriaceae > Gp1-AA112. The sequence continues at coordinate 6,500 of JAFAUE010000512.1, forward strand.
CGGAATTCACGCGCAGCTCGCCGTTGTCGAGGTTGACAAAGCGTTTCCCAAATCCGGAAGAGCCGCGGACATTCGGTGCGAAGACGCCGATCCCCTGGGAAAGCAGTGCCTGGTAATCGCTGCGAAATGCCGGACGCTCCTGCCCCTCCGGTCCGCCGTGAAAGCTGAGGACATACGCGCCGGTCGGATCCTTGGACCGATACAGCCAGCCGCTGAGTTCAAGTCCATCGTGCGCGGGAAACTTGACCAGCTCCGGGCGAACAAGCGAATTGAGATCGATTCCCGCATGCGGGCTGTAAGTAAGCTGGCGAAACTCCGGCTTGGCAACCTCTGCGATCCACACATCCGTCGGCTGCGCAGCACCCGACGCCGCGATGGCAAGCTGCTTTCCGTCTCTTGAGAATTGCGGCGCAAACACGATCTCGCCGGGCAATCGCAGCGGCGTCTGCTTGCCGCTTTTGATGTCATACAGCGACATCTCCGTCCGGCCGCCGACATTCCACGAGAGCACCAGCGTTGTGCCGTCACGATTCATGGTTATGTCGTCCAGCTCGGCGTCTTTGCGCTCGGCAAGAACCTGCACCGGACCCGCGCTTCCGTCGTCGTTTAACGACATCCTGGCAAAGGCCACGAGATCTCGGTCCTTGTTCGTCCCCAGATAGATCGTTTTGCCGTTGGGCGAGATGGAACCGAAGAATTCGCCCGGACCGGTGTGCTCGGTGAGGATCTGGTCCTTTCCCGTTTTGGTATCAAGCAGATATAGATCGTTGCTTCCCCTGCTGCGCAGGCGTGAAAGCAGCGCGCGGCTGCCGTCGCGGCTGAGATTGGAGACCGAGCCGACCCCAGGATTCTTTGCAACCAGCCGGAGGGTGCCGGTCTTTATGTCAACGTCGAAGACATCGCGCGAGGCAGGATCAAGACGGCTGGAATCAATGAAGAGGTGCGCCCCATCGTCCGACCATGCATCGACTGCATTGTTATCTTTCCCGCCTTCGGTGAGCCGGCGCATGCCGGTGCCGTCCGGCTTAACCAGGTAAACCTGCGTGTTCAGGCCCCCTCCAGGAGCGACTGTCACGGCCAGCCAGTCGCTGGTTGGAGACCAAACCGCTTGCTGAACCGGGTCGCTGCTGTTGGTGACCATCCGTGGATATCCACCCTGCGAACTCACGATCCAAACTTGCGGAGCGCCGCTCATGTTCGAAATGAAACTCACCCACTTGCCGTCAGGGGAAAAATCAGGAGCCGACGCGCTGCCCACACGAGCAAACCGCTCCACAGTTGCGCCGACGTCGTTCTTGGAATCATCCGCTGCGAAAAGGGAAGCTGCAGCGGAAATGGCCATCAAGAGAACAGCTGAGAGTTGCAGTTTGTGACGCATGGGTAATCCTTTTAAGCAGACTTCGGCCACGTTGCTGGCGGGATAGCAATGAGTGAAAAGTGAGAATCACGTTACTTGGGAGCAGAGCCGGAGTCAAACGCAAAAGGGAACGTGGAAGAGCAGATGCGGCGTTCTAAAAGCACAAACTCCTGGATGGGACTCGGGATTCAGTCGGTATTAGAGTAGGGGACTCCCGCTGTTAGGCAGATGCGGCCACCTCCCTTGCTACGAGGCCCATTGGGCCATGCTATTGTTGCGCTGCTGAAGATGGAGTACGAGCAAACTAATTCGTCGGACCGTGGATCCCTTTGGCATGAGTCCATCGCATTTTACGTTTCGCATGCTGCATTAGTGCTCAAAGTGTTGATTCCTCCGCTGGTGATTGCCTACCTCGGTGGGCTCGTAATTGCAGTACGAATTCAAGCCCTGCGATCGCACATCATGTCGGGAAGTTTTCCTGTGCTGCTGTCGCAGGGAAAGTGGGCATACACGCGCCTGATGCTCCCAATCACGGCACTCAGCCTTTTCAAACAGTGGTTCCTCTGGACGTGCTATTGCTTTGCGCTTGTCGGAATCTGCAATTTAGTAGGTGACACCGTCAAATGCGACGAAAAGTCCTTCCGGGGGCCCCAGCAGTTGCCGGCTGTCGCGAACCCAAACGATATGACTGTCTTTTCCAACATTCGGGAACGCCCATTCCGTTTTCTCAGCTCCGCAACTCTATTCTTCGGTCTGCTGATCGTTGGCTTCATTGCCATGCTGGTTCTTGCCCTCGGATTCAATGAAATTATCGAACGAGCCCACATTTCTATTCGAAGTTTTTGGGCGACGATTTTGCTCACCTTTTGCGCGCTTGCCCTCGTATCGGCTGTGATCGTGCGTTGGGCGTTCACGGTTCCGGTAGCCATACTGAAGAATGTCTCATTTTGGTCGGCTCTGAAATTCAGTGATCGCTTGAGCGATTATTGTTCGTTGCAGCTATGGTTGCTGATTATCGAATCGGAGGCGCTTGGGTATTTAGCGCTAATCGCGCCCTCTTACATCCTCTTCTACCTACATGTTCCCGAAACCGCGCTCACGTATTACGGCCGAGAAGCTGCAGCATTATTTCTCTACGCCATCGCGCAAGCTCCTCTCATGATCGCAATCGGCTTAGTGCTTGCAACTGATCTCGGCGAAGTCCAAAGCCCTGCAAATAATGAGCGCGCAAGTGAGGCTTGGGGATAGTTGCTGTACATTTTCCCGGCGAAGTAGCTCGGCAGCGGTGGGCATCCAATCCCAGTATTGCAAAACTTTTCATCTTCCCAATGCAGAGTCCTTCACATTGACAGGTCCAGTTTGCGACTGTAGAGTCGCGTCCTGTTTTGGGCCGAACGATGCTGGGTTTCCTGCAGGAAGACTGCTTAAGATTCTCCCAATCGCAGATGCTATTCAGGTCCTTAACAGTTATGGATACCGATTTGGGAATCCGAATTCTCATCGTCGATGACTATGGGCCGTGGCGCCGCTTCATATCGACTGCGCTGCATACGAATCCTCATCTGCGAGTTGTAGGCGAAGCACCGGACGGGTTCGCGGCTATCGACAAAGCCGCCGAACTCCAGCCCGACCTGGTATTGCTCGACATTGAAATGCCAAAACTCAACGGCATTGAGGCCGCGCGCAAAATCCTTCAGTCTTCTCCCCAATGCAAGATCCTCTTTGTAAGCACGGAACAATCTCCAGAAGTGGCAAGCGAGGCTTTCCGCGCCGGCGGACTCGGATATCTGGCGAAGCCCGACGCGGGAAATGAATTATTTCTGGCGCTCGAAACGGTTCTGCAAGGCCGGCGATTCGCGAGCAGTAGCCTGAACCAACGGTGGAACAGCAAAACGGCTTAGCCCCATGCAAACTTGCGCTAGTTTTCTCTATCGTGCGCATCTGATGTATGATGCTTGATGAGGGAGCATGCGATGCGAACCACCTTGGTAATCGATGACGATATTCTCAGCGCGGCTAAAGAGCTGGCGACACTCGAAAAGAACTCAGTCGGCGAAGTGATTTCATCCTTAGCCAGACGGGCGCTCTCCCCTGCAAAATCCAGGCCCAAAAAGAGAAACGGCGTGCCGCTACTCCGCGCACGCAGAGGTGGACCCCGAGTGACCTCG
>JAFAUE010000012.1 GCA_019243475.1 Acidobacteriota bacterium
GAAGCGGAAATCGCTCAGGGCGGCATGGGAGCGGTATTCCGAGCGCAGCGCGCAGACGACGAATTCAACAAACAGGTCGCCATCAAACTCGTGCGCGGCGCCGCATTTTCCAGCTATGCGGCGGAACTATTCCGCCGTGAGCGCCAGGTTCTGGCGTCGCTCGAGCACCCCAACATTGCGCGCCTGCTGGATGGAGGCACCACCGAGGATGGCAGTCCCTTTTTGGTAATGGAGTACGTAGATGGAACGCCGGTAACCCAGTATTGCGAAGCCCATAGACTCTCCATCCCCGAAAAGCTGAGGCTGTTCCAGAAGATCTGCGCCGCGGTTCACTACGCCCATCAGAACCTTGTCATCCATCGTGACATCAAGCCCGCTAACGTCCTCGTGACCGAAGCGGGCGAGCCGAAACTGCTGGATTTTGGCATCGCCAAGATCATTGCCATTAATGCCCCGGGATCCACTTTGACCATGGGAGCTCTCACACCGGCGTACGCCAGTCCGGAACAACTGGCCGGAGGGGTTGTTACAACGGCGACCGATACCTATGGATTGGGCCTTGTCTTGTATGAGCTGCTTGCCGGCAAACGCGCCTTCGCGGCTGACGGTTCGCCGATGGCGCTGCAAAGAGAGATTTTAGAGCGGGACGCAGACCCGCCGAGCGAGGCCATTCTCGCGAAGATGCCTACGTCTGCGGAGCGCGCAAACCTCGAAAAACTCTCGCGACAACTGAAGGGCGACCTTGATTCCATCGTAGCCAAGGCCCTGAGCAAGGACCCGCTAGAGCGCTACTCCTCGGCGGCTCAGTTCCAGGAAGAGATCACGCGCTATCTCGCAGGTCAGCCGGTGCTTGCGCATGCACCGACGGCGCTCTACCAGGCGCGGAAATTTTGTCGACGCCATCGGACGGGAGTTGTGACCGCCCTGCTTGCTGCAATGCTGGCTGCGGCGGGAATCACTATGATCCTGCGAGCCGAGCGCAATGCAAAAGCAGAGCAAGCAATCGCGGAGAAGCGCTTCAACGACGTGCGCAGGCTTGCCAACTCTCTCCTGTTTGAATTGCACGACTCCATCTGGACCATTCCCGGAACCACCAGTGCTCGCAAACTAATTGTTGAACGTGCTCAGGAATACTTAGACAGTCTGGCCCAAGACGCGAAATCGGATCCGACGTTGCTGCGAGAGCTGGCCTCGGCGTATGAGCGTCTGGGCGACGTTTTGGGAGATGCTACTGGCGCCAGTCTGGGCAACTCTGAACAATCCATCCGGAACTTTCGCAGGGCAGTGCAAATACGGGAAACCCTGGCCGCGCAGAACTCTGCGAACGTGGATGATCAATGGCGGTTGGCCGCTATTTATCTTCGTTTATCCCAGGCATTTGCACTCAAGGGTCAGTCGGAGGACAAACGAGAGTTTCTGAAGAAGGCGTTTGCCCTGCTCGAACCACTTGCGAGGGCCAACGAAAATAACGCCCAGGTGCGATATGAGCTTGCCAAGGCCTACGAGAGAAACGGACTCGGCCAAGGCAATGATCCCGGAGAGGCTATCGCCAACTTCGAGAAATCGCTTGTCCTCTATGAAGGGATCTCGGCCGTCAATCCGACCAATGCTTCCTATCGCTCCGAAGTGGCGTTTGCGCATAAACATATTGGCGCGTTTCTGTCGCTGCAGCAGCAATATTCCCCAGCACTGGAGCATTACCGGGCGGCTCTGGCCATCGAGGAGGAGCAGCTTCGGGCCGATCCACAGAACGCCCAGAAGCGTTACGCTATTACTTTTACTTACAGCGACATCGGATTCATTTTGGGACATACTGGAGATATATCCGGTGCCCTCGGCTACTACAAAAAGGCGTTCGACATTCGAAGTGCGCTGGCAATGGCGGATCCTCAGGACGCTCGGAGCCACCAGGGACTTGCCAGCACATATGGCTATATCGCCTGGCTTCTATCTCTGCAGGGGAAATTCGACCAGGCGATCGAAAATCGTATGCAGGAATTGCGCATCCGGCAAGCGCTCTCCCAAGCCGATCCAACGAATGAGTACAAACAGCTCGAGATCATGGTTACGAAGGCCCATGTAGGCGAGACATATGAAAAGCAGGCTTTTGACCGACGCACGCCCGCTGCCAAGCGGGTGATGCTCTGTCGCCAGGCTCAGGACTGGCTGCAGCCTGCTTTGCCCTGGCTGCGGAAGCAGCCGGGCAAACCGGGAAGTCTTAGTCAGGCCGAGCTCGACGAGGCGGAACAGGCATTTGCACGTTGCCAGACAGGATCGGCCCACTCACGACAGCAGTAACAACTTCGGCGGCAAGTTCCCAACCTTCTATCTTGCGTTAGACATCAATTCCTTAGGCTCAACCAGAGCATCTGAATATAATGAGGTTGTTTCACTCCTCCGAAGTGAATTTCGAAGACCTGAGCAAGGAGAATTCATGGCCATACCCAAGACCGAGAAGATTTGGCATAACGGCAGGCTTATCGACTGGGACGACGCCCGCATCCACGTGATGTCGCACGTGGTCAACTACGGATCGTCGGTATTCGAAGGAGTGCGCTGCTACAAGCCTGGTCAGGGACCGGCCATCTTCCGCGCGCACGAGCACGCGCGCCGTCTTCTGGACTCGGCGAAAATCTACCGCATGGACGTTCCCTTTACCGAAGAAGAGATCGTCCAAGCCATGGTCGAACTGGTAGGCGTGAATGGCGTTTTTCCCTGCTACATCCGGCCTATTGTGCTTCGTGGATACGGCGAAGCCGGCGTGAACCCGTTTAATTCGCCGATCGAGGTTTACGTCTGCAATTACGCCTGGGGCAAGTATCTGAGCAAAGGTTCCCCCGATGATGGCGTAGATGTCTGCGTATCGTCATGGACACGCATGGCGCCCAATACGTTGCCGGCCATGTCGAAGTCGGCTGCGAACTACATGAATTCCCAGCTCATCAAGATGGAAGCCATACTGAACGGCTACGTCGAAGGCATTGCGCTGGACGTGAATGGCTACGTGAGCGAAGGATCAGGCGAGAACCTGTTTGTCGTGCGCAACGACACAGTGTTTACCGCTCCTATAGGCAACTCTGTCCTGCCGGGCATCACGCGTGCGACCGCCATCGAACTGGTTCGAGAGCTTGGTTTCAACGTCGTTGAGCAGATGATTCCGCGGGAAATGCTCTACATCGCGGATGAAGCATTCTTTACCGGTACCGCAGCGGAGATTACGCCGATTCGCTCTGTGGACAAGATCGCGGTCGGTGACGGCAAGACTGGCCCAATTACCCGCGCCTTACACACGGCATTCTTTGACATCGTCGAAGGGCGTGTACCCGACCGTCATGGATGGTTTACGCAGGTACGGGTGAAGCAGACGGTGGCGGTGTAGGAAAGCTGCTGAGCTGCTCAGCTTCTAAGCTGCTAAGCACAAAGAGAGACGCGGCGCGCCGTCTCTCTTTTTAAGTCAAGACGGCAATTGCCAAATCGGAAGTTGGCTTTGCTGCAGCCAGGTGTTGCTCGAAGAAACTGTCCACTCGATCCAGAACTTCCGCCGCCGACTTCGCTTCGTACACTGCCTTGCGCAGATAACTGCCGTTCGCCACGCCATGCGTGAACCATGAAGCGAACTGCTTCATCTTGCCGACTGCATCGGGCAGCTCTTCTTCGACGAGCATGGCGAAATACGTTCGGATCATCTGGTAGCGATCTTCTTCCGTGGGCTGCGTGTAAGTCCCCACTCCCGTGGCGTGTCTCGACGCGGTGTATTCGGCAATCTGGCGGAAGATCCACGGATTTGAGGGCGCGGTGCGGCCGATCATGACGGCATTGCAGCCGGTCTGGGCAATCATGCTGGCTGCATCTTCGGGCGTACGAATGTCGCCGTTTCCTATGACAGGAATCTTCACCGCGTCCTTCACTGCGGCAATGTATTCCCAGCGGGCATTGCCGCTGTAACCTTGTTCCCGCGTACGCGCGTGGAGAGCTACCGCTTGCAGGCCGAAATCTTCCGCCAGTCGCGCAAGTTCTACGCAGACAATCTCCGCGTCCGACCAGCCGATGCGAAACTTCACGGTGAACGGAATTTTCACCGCAGTGCGAACTGCCTCAAAAATACGGCGAATTTGCGGCAAGTCGCGCAGCAGTCCAG
>JAFAUE010000069.1 GCA_019243475.1 Acidobacteriota bacterium
TGACGAAAGCTGCATCGCGCGTATTCGCTCGCTGGTGGAAAAGCTTGGGCGCCGTCCTGGAGCGCCCTTCAGTCGCATCGAGGCGCAGGCGCCTGCGTTGCCGGCAGAACAGTTACTCGGAGTGGTTGATGCCGATCCTGCCCGTCCCTATGACATGAAGGAGATCATCGGCCGAATCGCCGATGGCAGCCGCTTCGACGAGTACAAGGCAGAGTACGGCAAAACGGTTCTATGCGGCTATGCGCGGATCGGCGGCTTCGCCGTCGGAATTGTTGCCAACCAAAAGACGCATGTGCAGGAATTGGACAAGCACTCGGGTGAGAGGCGCGTCGAGTTTGGTGGAGTGATCTACACCGAGTCTGCGGAGAAAGCGGCTCGCTTCATCATGGACTGCAATCAAAACCTTGTCCCGCTCGTTTTCCTGCATGACGTAAACGGATTCATGGTGGGGCGGGATGCCGAATGGAGTGGAATCATTCGCGCAGGCGCCAAGATGGTGAATGCAGTCTCCAATTCGGTAGTGCCGAAGATCAGTGTCATCATCGGCGGCTCGTTTGGGGCGGGCCATTATGCAATGTGCGGAAAAGCTTATGATCCGCGCTTCGTTTTCGCCTGGCCGACGGCGCGCTATGCCGTGATGAGCGGCGCTTCCGCTGCGGGAACGCTAGTCGAAATCAAGATCAAGCAACTCGAACGCGGCGCCAAGAAATTGAATGACGACGAGAAGAAAGAACTGTACGAGTCGATAAAGAAGACCTACGACGAGCAGATGGACCCGCGTTACGGTGCGGCCCGTCTTTGGATTGACCGAATCATCGATCCTCTGGAAACGCGCAGTGTGCTGATTACGGCGCTGGAGGCAGCGTCGTTGAATCCCGAGGTGCCGAAGTTCAATGTCGGTGTGTTGCAGACGTAAAACGTCGAAATCTTATTTCACCACGGAGGCACGGAGTACACAGAGGAGGAGAGATGAATCTTGGCTACGCGTCGCTCGAGAGCATTCGAGCAAACTGATTGAACCCGAGTTATCGAAGGAGATCATCGGAGCAGCTATCGAGGCTCACCATCGTCTAGAAGAGCATCGTGAATCCGGACGTCCCAAAGTTCAATGTCGGTGTTGCAGACGTAAAGGTCAAGATCTTATTCACCACGGAGGCACGGAGTACACGGAGGAGGAGAGATGAATCTTGGCTACGGTGTCGCTCGAGAGCAGTCGAGCAAACTGATTGAACCCGAGTTATCGAAGGAGATCATCGGCGCAGCTATCGAGGTTCATCGCCATCTCGGGCCTGGGTTGTTGGAATCAGCATATGAAGTATGCCTGTCGCACGAGCTCGCATCCCGCAACATACGAGTACGGCGCCAAGTAGAAGTTCCGGTGCTCTACAAAGGTGTGGCGCTCGATTGCGGTTACAAAATCGACATTCTTGTGGAAGACAAAATTGTCCTTGAGCTCAAAGCAATTGAAGGCCTTCTGCCCGTGCATGAAGCCCAGCTTTTGACCTATATGCGCCTGAGCAACAAGAAGCTCGGCTTCCTAATGAATTTTCATGTAGCGCGAATCACCAGCGGTATCAAACGACGAGTTCTCTAACCTTGTCTCTACTCCGTGGTCTCCGTGCCTCCGTGGTGAAACAGGTCTTCAATGGCAGTTAGACTCATCGAATGTCCGCGCGATGCCTGGCAGGGGCTCAATCATCAAATCTCTGCAGACACCAAGGCACATTATCTTCGCGCGCTGATCGGAGCAGGGTTCAAGCACATCGACGCGGTCTCTTTTGTTTCGCCCAAAGCTGTACCGCAGATGGCAGACTCGGAGCAGGTACTCAAGGAACTGGATCCGCCGGACGACGTGGAGATCATCGGCATTGTCGTCAATGAGAAAGGAGCGGAGCGGGCGATCGCAACCAATGCGGTTCGTACGCTGGGTTTTCCTTATTCAATCTCGCCGACCTTTTTAAAGAACAACCAGAACCAGACTCTCGACGAGGCCGTGGACACTCTTGAGGCGATTGAACAGCGAGCGCGCGACGCGGGGCTCGGCATCGTGGTGTACATTTCCATGGCCTTCGGAAATCCTTACGGCGACCTCTGGAACATTCAGGAAGTAGTCGAAGCCGTCGATCTTTTGGCAGAAATGCAAGTCGAGCAGGTCTCGTTGGCCGACACGGTGGGGCTGGCTTCGCCGCAGCAGGTCTCCGATTTGCTCGGCCCCGTCATGGACCGGTTTGGGCATCTGGAAATCGGAGCTCATCTGCACAGCCGCGCAGCGGAGGCGAAAGAGAAGATCAAGGCTGCGTATAACTCCGGTTGCCGCAGATTTGATTCAACGGTGGGCGGTCTGGGAGGGTGTCCGTTCGCCCAGGACGAACTCGTGGGAAACATTTCTACAGAGGCCGTCCTCGAAACGCTCGGCGAGCTGGGAGTAGAATCGCCCATTCGCAAACCGCTGGACAACGTGTTCAAAATGTCTCAATTGATAGCCGCCGGCTCATCCTCACCACACATTCAATGAGTCTCAAGACCATTCTGCTTCACGAAAATCACGGAGTGGCGCTGCTCACTCTGAACCGTCCGGACAAACGCAACGCCATCAGCTACGACTTAATCGCCGAACTGCTGCAGGCGCTCGAACTTGTGCGCAAGTCGCAGTCGTTAGTCTTGATCATCACCGGCGCCGGCAAAGCGTTCTGTTCCGGAATGGATCTGGAAAACCTGAAATCTTTGATTGGCCGCACTCACGAACAAAACATCGAAGACTCGCGCACCATGGCGCAGCTGTTTCGATCGCTGCACGACTTCCCCAAACCAACCATTGCTGCCGTGAATGGACCTGCGATCGCCGGAGGCACAGGAATCGCAACCATCTGCGATTTCACCCTTGCGGTTCCAGACGCCAAGTTCGGATACACCGAAGTGCGGATCGGCTTCGTTCCGGCCATCGTGTCGACTTTCCTTACACGACAGATCGGGGACAAGCAGGCTCGAGACCTGCTGCTCACCGGCCGAATCTTTTCTGCCGACGAGGCCTACCGTTTGGGACTCGTGAATGAAATTGTCGATCCAGATCGTCTGCTCGCGCGCGCGCATGAACTGGCAGCGAAGCTCATCGAGAACAGCCCTGCATCTCTGCGGGCGACAAAGGAGCTGCTCGCAGCGAACGTGAATGAGGAGCTCGATCGCCGCTTGGAAGCGTCGATCGAAGAGAATGCCCGAGTCCGCCAGACGCATGACTTCCAGGAAGGAATTACCGCTTTCCTGGAGAAGCGCAAACCGCGCTGGTCTGGCAACTGATGCCCCACGACGTGAGCTTGCGGGTGCGCTACGCCGAAACCGACAAGATGGGTGTTGTGTACCACGCGAACTTCTTCGTGTGGATGGAGGTCGGCAGGGTCGAGTTGATGCGTTCCATCGGCTTCGACTACAAGCAGATGGAAGCCAAAGACGATTGTCATCTGCCGGTCGTGGACGCTCGATGCCGGTACAAGTCACCGGCGTACTACGACGAGCAGCTCGTTGTGCGTACCGAAATTCTTAATCTACGTGACTCCCTCATCCGTTTTGGATACAAAGTGTTCCGGCAAAACAACATGCAGTTATTGGCGGAAGGCGACACAACTCATCTGGTGGTTAACGCGAAGATGGAAAAGAAAACGCTGCCCGGGAAATATCGCACTGCGTTGGCGAACGCCAGGTGATGCGGGGAGCCAGGGATCGAGCACTCCGGCACCGAAATGGCACATCTACACGCAAAGCCGGGGCATCTATGGATGAGGAATGCTGAGCTCCATGCTCGTTTACGGCGTATTATTCCTGGCGATTGGACTGTGTGCAGTCCTTTTGGTGCGTTTTGTGTTCAGCCGCCGGGCCAAGCAGCGCGCCATTCAGGTACTGGGCTGGATCGACTCATTGGTTTCCGGGCATGGCCATATCACGGGAATAACCTGGAATGGCGCGTCAAGCTTTCATCTGCCCGTACGGCTCCGCTCAACTACATTCCGTAACGCTTGCCTGCGCGTCAATCTCCTGCCGAAAGAAGTCCCTCTGCGCTGGCTGTTCAGTAAGCTGAAGAGTGGTGAGGAGACCCTGATCTTCGAAGCTGACCTGGACTGGGCGCCGCCGTTTGACTTGGAGCTGCAGAAGTATCGACTCTTTGCGCGCACTCGGAAAGAACTTTCACCGGAAGCGCCGGGTTGGGAATTCGAGCAGACGACCCCGTTCATTCTGACTACGCGAAAAGATTGGCAGAAAGAGGTGAGCAGCGTGATCAGCAATATGGTCGGCTCACCGGAAAAGCAGTTTCTGAGCATCGTATTCCGCCGCCAGTCACCGCACTTTTCCGCCACGCTCGCGCTGGATTCCATAGCGCCGAATTCCCCCTGCCGCACTGAGATATTTGACTCGCTGCGTGAGATTGCGACCGGCGCTTCAGCGCCTCAAATTTAGGCAGACGTCAGTTCTACCCTGCGCTTTTGTTGCGAAAATCGCTCTTCCCTGTAACCTGATTGTGTGCCATCCATCTTTTCACGGCTGCGTTTTTGGCTCGGTTTCTCTGCGCTAATCATGATTAGCGTCGTGGCCGGGTTCTATGGTTACGCCCGGTACCGCGTACATCGCGCAATTCACGAGTTGCCGGCCAAACTCGGCGCAGACATCCAGCAGAACACCGAAGGCTTTACCTATTCCCAGTCTGCCGGCGGAAAAACTCTTTTCTCGATCACGGCTTCGAATGCAGTCCGCTATAAGCAGGGAGGTAAAGCGGAGCTGCACAACGTGAAAATCATTTCTTATGGGCGAGATGCCGATCGTCTCGATCAGATTTCCGGCGACGATTTTGAGTATGACGCGCAGACGGGCGATGTGACGGCAAAAGGGAAAGTCGCAATAGATCTGCAAGCGATAGAGCACGGCACGTCAGGCCCGAGCCAGAATGGGAACAAAATCGGCAGTCCGATGCACCTCGACGCAATGGGGCTGACGTTTAATAAGAACACCGGCATCGCTCACAGCGCGGGAACTGTTACTTTTCAACTGCAGCAAGGATCAGGCTCGGCAGTCGGAGCCACCTACGACTCAAAGCAAAACACGCTGCAGCTTTACTCCAACATCCGTCTGCGTACGACTGGTCCGAAGCCTATGGACCTCGATGCCAGAGCGGCATTCTTCAATCAGGAATCGCGCGAGTTGAGGCTTACCGATCTGAAGTCACGTTCAGGCATTCGGCAGTTAAAAGCAGGGCGGACGGTGCTGCATCTTCGTGACGACAACACCATCGAACGGGTTGACGCCAGCGACGGGGTCAGCGCCAAGACTGCAGGCGATCGACCCGCGCAGGTGCAGACTGAGAGTGCCAGCTTTCTGCTTGGGCCAAATAACCATGCCACGAACGGGCGGCTGACTGGCGGGGTGAGTTGGGAAACTGGCGGGACGTCGCCTTCGCGGGGCACTGCCGGCCAGGTTCTGCTTACCTTCGGTCCTAACAACCAGCTGAAATCGGCACAGCTTCGGAATAATGTCGACTTAATGCAGCTGGGAGCACTTGAAGCCAGGACAACTCCGCCCAATTCGGGACAGCCGACTTTGGGAAATGAATTTAACGGCGATGGTTTGGACATAGAGGTTGCTGGCGGAAATAAGCTGCAGCAGGCGAGGAGCGTTGGAGCTGGGCAAATCCTGTTGGCTCCAAATCAGTCTGTCTCCGCGACAGCAGCTGCGCGAGGAAAGACGGTTCTCACGGCCGGTCAGTTTCAGGCGAAGTTCACAGACGACAATCAGCTTTCAACTCTCGTCGGCAGCGCGCCGGTAAAAATCGTTTCGTCGAGGCCGGGCCAGCCAGACCGCATCAGTCAAAGTCACGATCTGCTCGCGACGTTTGCAAAAGGTAAGACAACAACGCTTGAGGCTGCCGTCCAGACAGGTGATGTGCAGATCGACGAAGGCCAGCGTCACGCCACTGCTGATCGCGCCACCTTCAACCAGGCCAACGATGCAATGGCGCTGAGTGGAAACGTCCGTTATGGCGATGCTGCGAGCGGCTCCAGTCTCAGCAGCAACACGCTTGCACTGGATCGCGCAGCGGGTCAGACGACGGCGACCGGCGACGTGAAGACGACTTATGCCGAACAGAAGTCTGGTCCCGCCGGGGCAATGCTCTCGCCTTCGCAGCCGGTGCATGTGACGGCGCAGCAAATGGTGCAAAAGAATTCCACCGGCAGTGTGCGTTACGTTGGGCGCGCGCGCCTCTGGCAGGGCGGAAACATCATTCAGGCCCCGGAGATCGATTTCAATCGAAATGAGCGCACGTTAGAAGCGCAAGCCAATGGTCCGGAGCGAGTTTCCACAGTTTTTGTACAGACAGAAGGACAGGGCAAAACTGCTCCGGTTGAAGTCACCTCAGACCGATTGCGCTATCGCGACGCCGAGCGGCGAGCTGATTTCACTGGGTCTATCGTGCTTCGGAGCGCAGATTCTACCTTACACGCGGAGCAAGCTGCCGTGATCTTGCTGCCAGGTCCGGTGTCCGCAACAGCAGCAAAGATGCCAGCTGGAAACTCTCCAAACCAAGTGCAAAACATTGACGCCACTGGACATATCACCCTGCAGCAGGCGGGACGCCGAGCCATTGGAAATCACTTGGTTTATACCGCGGACAATCAGAAATTCGTGCTTACTGGTACTCCGAGTCAGCCGCCTAGCATTTTTGATGCCGAACACGGCCAAGTTACCGGAGTTTCGTTGACCTTCTTTAATGCCGATGGTAGAGTTCTCGTGGACAGTAGCAATTCAGCGTCCATAACCCCTGCTCGGCTACAAAAATGATGCAACAAACCCTTTCGACCGACGATATAGGTAAGTCGTATCGCGGGCGCCGGGTGGTGAATGGGGTCACCCTCCACATAAATCAGGGCGAGGTTGTCGGACTCCTGGGCCCGAATGGGGCCGGCAAGACCACGAGTTTCTACATGATTGTCGGGCTGGTTTCACCCGATACCGGGAGAATTCTGGTTGATGGAGCTGAGATAACCGGCGTACCCATGTATATGCGGGCGCGGTCGTATGGGATCAGCTACCTGCCACAGGAACCGTCTGTCTTCCGCAAGCTGACCGTGGAAGAGAACATCATGGCGATCTTGGAGGCGCAGCCTCTGTCTTGGGAGAATCGGCGCAGCCGGATGGAGACGCTGATCGAGCAGCTTGGGCTAGGACATATTCGCAAGACGCGCGGATATGCGCTGTCCGGCGGCGAACGCCGGCGCGTGGAGATCGCGCGATGCCTTTGTATCCGGCCGACATTCATTCTGCTGGACGAGCCTTTTTCGGGAATCGATCCGATCGCGGTGCTCGATCTGCAGAAGATCATTTTCGATCTCAAGGCGAGCGGAATTGGCGTACTGATTACCGACCACAACGTCAGGGAGACGCTGTCGGTAACAGATCGCGCGTACATCATCGATCAGGGAAAGATCCTGCGCTCGGGAACTCCTGAGCAGTTGGGCAACGATCCCGAAGTCAAACGAGTGTATTTGGGAGAGAGCTTCTCGCTGGTTTAAGAGTCAATCCATGACCGAAGTCATGGATTTTAGAACCGAGAGATTACCGTAGGCGCGAATAGGCCGACGGAAGGGTTGCGAGTTAGGAGATACTGCGGGACCGATGGTGCTGCTTCAAAACAAGTTGAATCTCAAGGTCTCGCAGAAGCAGATCCTTACGCCGGGTCTCGTGCAGATGGTCAGCGTGCTCGCGCTGAACAAGCTCGAGCTCAAGGAGATGATTAACGAGGAGATCGTCGAGAATCCCGTCCTCGAAGAGCTCGAATCGAACATCCCGATCATCGATCAGGTAGCCGGAAAAGAAGAAGACCGTGACCGTCCTGAGGCGCCCGACCAGCAGATTGTCGAGGCAGAGAAAAAGGACCCCTTCGAAGAGATCGATTTTGGCACGTATTTTAAAGACTATCTTGACCCCGGTTTTCGCAGTCCCCACGATTTTGAAAGCTCCGAGAAACCATCCTTTGAGAACTTCCTGTCAAAGCCTGGCACCCTCACTGACCACTTGATGTGGCAGCTTGGGGCGATGAACCTTTGCCAGGAATTGCGCGCGGCCGCCGAATTCGTAATCGGAAATTTGAACGACGATGGCTATCTCGTTGCGTCGGATGAGGAGCTCATGTCGGCAGCGCGCGGCGAGGTGCTGGATGTGATCGCATCCGGATCGACCGCACCAACACTAGATGCGCCTCCCGATTCGGGAGTCGCGGATTTACCAGAAGAACTGTACGAGCCCGCAGAGCTGCTGGTTGGAAGCTATGCCGGCTCAACTGTCGGAACCGGGCTGATCTCAGCCCTTGATCGCACTTCGACTGCCGCCGCGGTTGCTCCTGCACCTCCTTCAACTCGCACGAATATCTCTGCTCAAGTCGAGCCGCCGTTCACGCTGGATCAGTTGCGCGAAGGTATATCGATCATCCAGCAACTCGATCCAATTGGGGTCGCGGCACACGATCTGCGCGAATGTCTGCTATTGCAACTCCGCGATCTCGAGACGCAGATCAATAACCGCACGGCGAATGGCAACTTTGAAGCGCTAAACCGGCAACTGGCACAGATTCAGCTGGCAATGGCCATCGTCGACACGCAGTTGCGCAATGTACAGAACCGGCAGTACAAGGACATCGCCCGCGGCACCGGTCGCCCGCTCGATGCTGTGATGGAAGCGCTCGACTTTCTCAAAACACTCGATCCCAAACCGGGACAGCGCTACAACCAGGTTGAGCCGCGTCTCATCGAGCCTGACGTTGCTTTTGTGAAGCAGAGTGACGAGTACGTCGTGATGATGAACGAGGACGACATTCCGGTTCTCCGCCTGAATCCTGGATACAAGAAGCTTCTCAATAAAGACGCCGCCGAGAAAGACGTACGCAACTACGTCAAGGAGCGCTACAAGTCTGCGATTCAGCTCATGAAAAATATTGAGCAGCGCAAGCAGACGATTCTCAAAACCTGTTACGCAATCATCGGCCGGCAGCGCGAGTTCCTCGATCACGGCATCGATCATCTGAAGCCCATGATGATCAAGGAAGTGGCGGAAGAGATCGGTGTTCATCCGTCCACCGTCAGTCGCGCAGTCGCCAATAAGTACGTTCACACCCCTCAAGGCGTGTATGAGCTGCGTTACTTTTTTAGTGAGAGCGTGAACGGGCCGGAGGGCAGCGGCACCTCGCTGATGATCCTGAAGCGTCGTGTGAAGAAGCTGATTGAAGAAGAAGATGCACGCCGGCCGTTGACAGACGAGCAGATTACGCGCATTTTGCAATCCCAGGGAATCAACGTGACCAGGCGTACTGTCGCCAAGTACCGAGAGGACATGAAGATTCCCAGTACGCACCAGCGACGAGTTAAGGATTGACGGGAGCTCCTGAGCTGCTAAGCTTCTGAGCTTCGAATCAAGGGCGACTTGCTGCTAAAGGAGGTCCTCGGAACTGAAAATCACAACCCAAAGTAAAGCCGAGCGAAACTCCACGCTCCTGCCGCATAGGAGCTCAGCAGCTTAGCAGCCTTGAAGCTACTCGGAGGGAGTTCATGAACGTCGAGTACACCGGAAGGCAGTACGAAATTACTCCCGCAGTGCGCAAGCAGGTCGAACACGGCTTGGGCAAACTGGAAAAGTTATTCGGCAGCAGCTTCGATTCCCACGTCATCCTCACCCTCGAAAAACACCGTCACATCGCCGAAATCAGCATTAAGATCCGCAATCATCCGATCGTGGGTATAGCCGAAGCCACCGAGATGTCCGCAGCCGTAAGCGAGGCGCTCGAAAAGATCGACCGGCAAGCAATTAAGTACAAGAGCCGTTGGCGTACGAAAAAGCGCCAGCCGCGCAAAAAGCAATGGGCGAAACCGGCTGCTGCAGATGCGAAAAACGTGGCCGTTGGTAAAACCGCCGCCACCGCCGTACCAGTTGTCGTCCACGCCTTTCCGCCAGTGGCCCGCTTTACCGAGGCTCACGTTGTAAAGTCGGCGGATTCAGTAGCAATGCGGCCGATGACACTGGAAGAGGCTGTCAAAGAGTGCGAGTTCCGCGACCGCGACGTTTTCGTGTTTCGCGATCCGGAAGGTCGCGTGAAGGTACTTCATCGCACGAAAGATGGAAAGATGGAGTTGATCGAAGCGCCATAGTCACGAATCGTTTGACGGGAGTTGTTTCAATAACTGCGTCTCAAGAAGAAGCGCGCTGCAAGACCATTAGCAAGCGGTCCCAGATTCGAAGTCGAAACGCCTACCGTGAAACGCTTTTTTATGAAACGATTTTTCTGAAACGCAGCTTCGTGCCAATGCCCTCAAATACCAAAACTGGCCGACGGCTGGCCGCGGCCGGCTCCCGCAACGGGCGTCCGCCGAAAAAGTCTGGCCCAACCGAGCTCGTGATTATTACTGGCATGAGCGGCTCCGGAAAGGGTTCCGTCCTCAAAGCCTTTGAGGATCTTGGCTACTATTGCGTCGATAACCTGCCGCTTGAGCTGATCCAGCGTTTTGCGGACCTAGCACGACAGTCGCCGGAAATCGAGCGCACTGCTCTCGTCGTGGATGTTCGGGAAGGGGAGACGCTCAACCGCCTTCCGCAAATCCTGAAGCAGATAAAAAAGATGATCAACACGAAGGTGTTGTTTCTCGAAGCATCCGACGAATCGCTCGTTCGGCGCTTCAGTGAGACGCGCCGGCCTCATCCGCTGGGCAAAACAGCGATGGTTTCCACTGCAATCAGCAAAGAACGGAAACGCCTCGACTTCCTGCGCAATCTTGCCGACGTGATCATCGACACGTCCAAGTTCAACGTTCACGAGCTGCGCGCGCACATTCTGGACAAATTCCAGGAAGGCAAGAACGACCAAAGCATCCTTGTTTCTTGCGTCAGCTTTGGATTTAAGAATGGCGTGCCCAATGACGCGGACCTGGTTTTCGACGTGCGCTTTCTGCCCAATCCACATTTCATCCCGGAGTTCCGCCCACTTACAGGCAGACATCCGAAGGTGGCTGCATACATACGGCAGTTTCCTCAAACACAAGAGTTCATCGACCGCATATCCGATCTGCTGGTGTACCTGATGCCTCACTACATTCGCGAGGGTAAGAGCTACCTGACAATTGCCTTCGGGTGCACCGGCGGGCAACACCGCTCCGTGATGATCGCTGAAGACGTAGCGAAGCGCCTGGGCAAAGCGGGCTATGGCGTCAAGGCTCAGCACCGAGATAGTCCCAAGTAGCTAAAATCTAGTCAGACCCCACTTTGCCTGAGCCCGCCAAACCCGCCTCTCTCGGCCATCGACTAGTGCGGTTGCTGCATTACGTTCATCCTTATTGGTGGGCCGTATTGTCCTCAGTCGTGTTACTGGCGGCTGTCGGGCTTCTCGACGCCTTTCGCGTCATTCTGATCAGGCCAATTTTCGACCGGGTGCTGGATCCGAGCACGGCGGGACGTGATGTTCTGCTGTTCAATATCCCCGGACACAACCCTGTCTATTTGCATCGCTTCCTGCCCCTGCCCTCTCACAATGCCTTGACCATGGTTGCCTTCGCGCTGGTTGCAGCAACGATCTTGAAGGCAATTTTCGACTACGCAGGAACGTATCTGGTGAATTACGCAGGATTCGGCATGATCACGGACCTGCGCAATGAACTGTACGACTCGATTCTTCGGCGCTCAGTCGGCTTTTTCTCCAAGCACTCGACCGGAACATTGCTCTCCACAATCATCAATGACGTCGAGCGCGTGCAGTACGCCATGTCGGCGGTGCTCGCCGAATTTCTGCAGCAATTTTTTACGCTGATCTTCACCGTGGCCGTCGTCATAGTGCTCGGCGGAAAGCTCGCATGGGTGCTGCTGTTGTTCGTGCCGGTAGTCATCGCTTCGGCTCGCCGCATAGGACGATCGGTACGCCGTACTACCCGCAAGGGGCAGGACAAACTTGCTGAGATTCAACACTTGCTGCACGAGACGATTGCCGGCAACCGTATTGTCAAGGCCTTCAATATGGAATTGTGGGAGGCCATGCGGTTTCGCGGAGCATCTCGCCGGCTGTTCCGCGCCAACCTGCGTTCCGTGAGTGCACAGGCCATCAGTTCGCCATTGATGGACGTGATTGGTGCAATTGCCATCGCCTTGCTTTTGTGGATTGGGCGCGATCAGATCCGGCATCAAGCATTCACGGAAGGCACGTTTCTGGCGTTCATCATTGCCGTGTTTAAGCTCTATGACCCGGTTCGCAAGTTTGCCCAGTTCTACAACAATTTCCAGCAGGCTCTGGGAGCTTCGTCGGCCATCTTCGACTTCATGGAGGTTGAAGATGACGTGAAAGACAAGCCAAACGCGATTGCCCTACCGCCATTTCGCAAGGAAATCCGTTTTGAGAACATCGATTTTTCCTACGACGACGAAGAGGGAGCGCACCCGGTCTTACGCAACATCAATCTGCAGGTGAGTGCAGGTGAGATGGTGGCGATTGTGGGGCCCAGCGGCGCCGGAAAATCAACACTCGTGCGCCTGCTTCCGCGCTTCTTCGATGCGACCGGCGGCGCAATACTCATTGATGGTCACGATCTCCGGGACGTAACTGTTCGCTCGCTCCGCAGCCAGATCGGCCTTGTCACCCAAGAGACAGTCCTTTTTAACGACACTGTACGCAACAATATCGCGTATGGCCGTCCCAATGTTGACATCCATGAAGTCGAGCAAGCAGCGAAAGCTGCGCTCGCCCATGACTTCATCATGCGCATGCCGGCAGGTTACGACACTGTGATCGGGGAGCGCGGCATGCTGCTCTCCGGCGGTGAGCGTCAGCGGATCTCGATTGCTCGCGCGCTGCTGAAAAACTCACCGATCCTGATACTGGACGAAGCCACCTCAGCGCTCGACGCAGAATCCGAAGCACTGGTCCAGTCGGCATTGCAGAATCTAATGAAGAACCGCACTTCGTTTGTGATCGCGCATCGGCTCGCGACAGTGCGCAGCGCGGACCGCATCATTGTGATGGAAAACGGCACGATTACCGACATTGGCTCGCATCTTGAACTGGTGCAGCGCTTCGGTACCTATCAACGCTTGTACAATCTCCAGTTCGTCGAAGTCGAGAACGTTGCGCAGGTGAAATAACGCCAGACTCGGAGGATGCTCGCGCATGGCCGTCCGCTCGATGACTGGATATGCCCAACTCGCCCACCCGGTGAGCGATCGCCTGTCTTTTTCATTAAGTCTTAAGTCGGTGAATCATCGTTTTCTTGATTTGCATTTCCGTATGCCGGCCGAAGCCAACAGTCTCGAACTGCAGATGCGCAAGGCCATCAAAGAAAAGATCTCTCGCGGGCACATCGAAATCTCGCTGTCACTCCAACAGGGTGAAATGGGCGGATTTCAATTGAACCACGCACTGGTGGAAGGATATGTGCGCGCGTTTCAGGAAGCGGCCGAGCACCTGGGCATAGTCGCACAGCCAGATTTGAACGTTATTCTGCGCATGCAGGGTGCGCTCGCGGGAGACTCTGCCGTGCTCGACGAAACCATGGAGCGGGCAATCCTCTCCAAGCTGAATGACCTTCTCGATACGTTAAACCGAATGCGCGACGAGGAGGGTCGCGGAATCGACCGAGAGCTGCGCGGACGGATGCAGGGCTTGTCACGGGCTGTGGAAGAAGTTAGCAAGCTGCGCGCACAGGTATCGCGCGCCTATCTCGAGAAAGTGAAATCCCGAATGAGCGAGCTTATCGGAGGACACGTCGACTCTGATCGTGTACTCCAGGAAGCTGCCATGCTGGCCGAACGCAGCGATATCCAGGAAGAGGTGGTTCGACTTGAGAACCACATCAAGCATTTCCTTTCATTGCTCGATTCCGGAGGTGAAGCCGGAAAAAAGCTGGACTTTTTGCTTCAGGAGCTAAATCGTGAAGCAAACACTTTGCTCTCGAAGACTGCCGGCGTGGCCGGCGAAGGTCTGCGTATCACGGAATTAGGTCTGCTGATGAAGTCAGAAATAGAGAAAGCGCGTGAACAGGTGCAAAACGTCGAATGAATTTTGTAATTTCGCAATTTCGAAGTGGGGAAGTTCCGCGTCGCATTTATCACGCCGACGCTTCCCGGCGTCGCTCTCGTCGAGAAAATTACGAAATTTAGAAATTACAACATTTTCAAATCTCTGATGGCCGGCATCCTCTACATCATCTCCGCTCCCTCCGGCTCTGGGAAATCCACGCTAGTGAACGAGTTGCGCTCAATGGTTCCCAATTTGGATTTCTCGGTCTCTTACACCACTCGCACGCCGCGCGGAAGCGAACAGAATGGACGCGAGTACTACTTCGTCTCTCGTCCGGAATTCGAAAAGATGATTGCCGAGGACAAATTCCTCGAACACGCAGAAGTGTTCGGCAATTACTACGGAACAGCTTGCCGCTTCCTCGAAGAAGCGAAAAACTCAGGTAAAGACCTGCTGCTCGACATCGATGTGCAAGGCGCGGCTCAAGTCAGAAAGAAGGTTCCAAGCGCGGTAAGCATCTTTGTGATGCCGCCAAATCGCGAGGTTCTGGAGCGACGCCTGCGCAATCGCAGCCAAACTGACAAGGTTGACCCGAAGGTAATAGAGCGAAGACTTGAGAATGCCCAAAAGGAGATTGTGAATTACAAGGATTACGGCTATATTCTGGTGAACGAGATGCTGGACAAGGCAGTGCACGAGCTGAAGGCCATCGTCCTCTCCGAACGAACTCAACGATCAGGCAAATCTCTCAACGGAACGGATTCCGAACTACTCCGCACCGCGCAATGCTGTCTGCTCGCCAACAGTCACGAGAAAGTAAGGCCCGTGCTCGATTCCTTCAAGATCTCCTGAGCCGCACCAATCCCTCGAGGTAATTTAGAAAAATGGAACCAACCAAAGACTTCGACAGCAAATATCGGTACATCCTCGTCGCCGCGCGCCGCGCCCGCCAGATTCAGGGCGGAGCCGAGACACTCATTGAGACCTCCTCGCGCAAAGCCTGCCGCATCGCTCAGGACGAGATCCAGGCAGGCAAGGTCAGCTATGTGGTTCCCGAACCTCCACCCTCAATAGAAGCCGCACCTGCTGAACCAAAGGAAGAGTAAGCGACCTTTCACCAAATTATTCGCGCCCAAGGCTAACTTTTAGCTGGCGCTGCCTTGTTCCGTTGCAGGCGCGCCGGACCTGGCATCCAATCGCAGCTTGCGAGACTCACCCACCTCCTAACGAACCCTTGCCAATAAAACAGGCATTCTTGGCTGCGCGCACGCCGTTGGCGGATTTTGCGCAATGAACGATTCGGCCTTAGTCCATTGCCGCTCGCTTGCATCCAGAGCCGCTCTTTTTTTAAATTAGTTAGTACAAACTAATTTCATAGCCGAGCGCCGCCCGACGAACAGCGGCATGGCTGCAAGCCCACCTCTCCTGAGGATATTTGCAATTCTTCCATGATTAGTGTCAAGGAACTGACCAAGAAGTACAGCCGGAATCTGGCCGTCGATCATATCTCTTTTGAAGTGCAAAAAGGGGAAATCGTAGGCTTCCTCGGCCCCAATGGAGCCGGCAAGACAACTACTATGCGCATGCTGACGTGCTTTCTGCCGCCGAGTGCCGGCACCGCCAGCGTCGCCGGTTTCGACATTCTCGAGCAGCCTTTGGAAGTGAAGAGGCGGATCGGCTACTTGCCCGAGACGCCGCCTCTCTATCCCGAGATGGATACGGAGTCCTACCTCGCATTCGTCGCGCGCTTAAAGGGAGTTTCCAAGAGCGATCTGCCGAAGCGCGTGAAGTATGTCTGTGAACGCTGTTCCATCGGCGACGTCCGTCACAAACTGCTCGGGAAGCTCTCCAAAGGTTATCGGCAGCGCGTCGGATTAGCGCAGGCCATTATTCACAATCCGGATGTGCTCATCCTCGATGAGCCCACGGCCGGACTCGATCCCAAGCAGATCAATGAGACTCGCGACTTGATCCGCAGCTTGGCTGGTGACCATACGATCGTTTTGAGTACCCATATCCTGCCGGAAGTGGAGCAGACCTGCCAGAAAGTCGTCATCATCAATAAAGGCAAACTCGTTGCCACAGACACCGTGCAGAACCTGCAAAGCCGAGCTCGCGGCGCTGAGATCATGCAGGTTGAAGTGGCGGGCCGAAATGGGAATCTTGAAGCTGCGGCGGTGAAGTCTCGCTTGGAGCGGATTACGGGCGTTTCCCGCGTCTCGCTCAAGCAAAGTCTGGATTCGCGCGGCGTCTTCGAAATTGAAGGGCAAAAGGGATTCGTCCGCGGTGATCTCGCGCGCGCGGTAGTGGAGTCCGGGTGGGATTTGAACGAACTCCGTCCTACCGCAATGAGCCTCGAGGAGATCTTCCTGCAACTCACGCAACAAGCTGCGCCTCCTGCCGCTGAGGCGCTGGCCGCTCAGGGGAAACAGTCATGAGAAACGTCTGGATTATCTTCACCAAAGAGCTGCGCAGCTACTTCGTCTCACCCATCGCGTACCTTCTGTTGACGATGTTCGCCATCATCTTCGGCTTCTTCTTCTTCGTTGCTATTAAGTCATTCGTGGTCTTCGGCATGGAGCAGCAAATGCGCGGCGAGATGATGCCAATGAACGTCAACGAGCAGATCATCCGTCCATTACTCTCGAATCTGAGCGTCATCGGACTGTTCTTCATTCCGATGATCACCATGCGGCTGTTTGCAGAAGAGAAGCGGTCGGGCACAATTGAGCTGCTCACCACATCTCCCTTACGTGACCTGGAAATCGTGCTTGGCAAATGGCTTGCCGCCGTCGCGCTTTACGTAGCGATGCTGCTGTTCACCTCCCTTAACTTTGCGTTCCTATTCCATTACGGGAATCCTGACTGGAAGCCGCTCGCCATCGGCTATCTCGGCTTGCTGCTGCAGGCAGGATGCCTGCTTGCAATTGGTACGTTCATCTCCACGCTCACGCGTAACCAGATCATCGCCGGTGCGGCTACGTTCGGTGTTTGCCTGATGCTCTGGATCTTCGAGTGGGTAGCCGGGTTCGATACATCGGTTTGGGCCAAGATACTGTCGTATCTCTCGGTCACGGTTCACTTTGATTCTTTCGCTCGCGGTGTTCTCGAGTTGAAAGACGCCGTCTATTACGCCACCGTCATTCTTTTCGGGCTCTTTCTTACTTCGCGTTCGATGGAATCCCTGCGCTGGAGGTCATAGTTGAATACGTCACTGCTCAAAGCCCGCCAGACGCGATACGTCGCATACGCGACTCTGTACATCCTTGTCGTTCTCGCGATTGTTTCAGTCGGTAACGTCCTGGCGGATCGCTACAACAAGTCATACGACAGCACTGCCAACAAACGCTATAGCCTCTCCGAGCAAACAGCCAAGATCGTGAAAGGGCTGAAGCAGGACGCGACCATTGCCTACTACGATCAGACCGGACGCTTCCAAAGCGCTAAGGACTTGCTCGAGCAGTACGCGAACCTTTCTCCGAAGATCCATATTCAGTACGTCGATCCAGACAAGAAGCCTGATCTCGCTCGTCAGGCTGCCATCAAGAACTATGGAACCGCGGTTGTGCAGATTGGCTCCAAAAAAGAAGAAGCCAAGAGCATGACGGAAGAAGGCATTACCGGTGCGTTCATTCGCGACCTCAAGAGCAACACGCGCACCGTTTGTTTCATCACGGGACACGGCGAGCACCAAATCGACGACAGCGATCGTTTTGGCTACTCACGTTTCAAAGACCTTCTGGGCAAAGATGAATACACGGCGAAATCCATAAGCCTGCTGGAAAAGCCCGAAATTCCAAGTGATTGCACTGTAATCGTTATCGGCGGACCTACCGGCGAGTATCAACAGCCCGAAGTGGATGCCATCAAGAAGTACGTCGAAGATGGCGGGCGCGCCCTCGTTATGCTCGACCCGCCACTGAAGTTCGGCAGAACTGAGATTTCCGACAATCCCGAGCTGACCACGTTGTTTGAGAGTTGGGGTGTGACGTTTGAAAAAGACTTGATTCTTGACCTAAGCCCTATTGGGCAGCTTGCCGGGTTAGGTGAAGAAGTCGCACTAGTCACAAGCTACGATCCGCATCCCATCGTCAACGAGATTAAAGGCAGCGCTACGGGCTTCCCGCTCTCGCGCTCTTTGACCATCAAGAATATCGGCAGAGCAACGGTCGAGAAGCTGTTTAGCTCCAGCTCGACGAGCCTGGCTACAGTGAACCTCAGTAGTCCGGCGGTGAATGCCAACGACCCAAAGAACCTCAAAGGACCGCTGCTGATCGCGGCGGCCGGGACCTACAGCACGGGCAAGGAAAATTCCCAAGGCAGATTTGTCGCTCTCGGCAGCTCTACCTGGGTAGGTAATTCATTTATTCGCTTCAACGGCAACACCGATCTGGCGCTGAATGCGATTAACTGGCTTGCTTCCGACGAAGACCTGATATCCATCCGTCCGAAGGAGCGCGAGGACCGCCGCATCACCATGACTCGGGCGCAAGTCAATCTGGTGCAGACGACTAGCGTGTTTCTTATGCCTCTGATCGTCATTGGTGCGGGCGTTGCAGTCTGGTGGAGGCGGAGGTAGGCAGTCCCGAAATGGTCCATTACTCTGGGAGGCTGCTATGAAGTTCCGCGGACTGCTTTTCGCTGCAATCCTTTTGGCCGCACTCAGCGGAGTACTCTACTGGTCGAACCGCCACAAACCGGCCGAGACCGTTCAGGCGACCACTGCGGACACGCCTCCGGACATCCTGAAGCTGAACGACGCAGACATTACACACGTTGACATAAAGAAGAAGACCGGCCCTGAGCTCGTTCTGACCAAAGACAATCAGGGAAAGTGGGAGATTGACTCGCCGCAAAAGCTTCCAGCAGACCAGTCGGCGGTCTCCGGCGTGATCTCCTCCCTGGCATCACTCCCTTCGGAACGCCTGGTCGAGGATAAAGCCAAAGCCGAAGATCTTTCCCAATTCGGCCTCAACGCGCCAGAGATGGAAGTAGATGTAACCGACAAGAAAGGCGCCCATAAGCTGCTCGTCGGCGACACTACTCCTACTAACAGCGGAGCGTACGCGAAGCTGGAGAACGATCCGCGAATCTTTACCATCGCGAGCTACACGAAGGGCAACCTCGATAAGACGCTGAACGATCTTCGCGACAAGAGACTGCTGAACATCGAACCGGACAAGGTCACGCGCCTGGAACTAAGAAGCAACAACCAGGAGATCGAATTTGGCCGCGACAAAGACCAGTGGCAGGTCCTCAAGCCTAAACCGATGCGAGCTGACGGCTATGCGGTGGATGACGTCGTCCGCAAGCTGGGCGATGCGAAAATGGATTTCTCGCCTGCGGACGATGAGAAGAAAATCGCATCAGCATTTGCCTCGGCCAAACCTGTCGCACAAGCGAAGGTAACCACTAACTCTGGAACGGAGCAGCTAGACCTCCGTAAGAACAAGGACGACTATTATGCGAAATCCAGTCAGGTTAGCGGCATCTACAAGGTCCCTGGCGACCTAGGCCAGACTCTCGACAAAAAAGTCGATGACTTCCGCAACAAAAAGCTCTTCGAATTTGGCTACACCGATCCAGACAAGATCGAGATCGATGACGGCAGCAAGAAGTACTTCCTGACGAAGGGGGGCAGCGATTGGTTCGGAGCCGATGGTAAGAAGCTCGATGTTTCCGGCGCAGAATTGCTGCTCGACAAACTTCGCGACCTCCAAGCTACAAAATTTGCTGATTCAGCGCCGGGCACCTCCAACATTCACATCACCGTGATCTCAGATTCCGGAAAGCACACCGAAAAGGTTTCGCTGGCTAAACAAGGCGAGGACTACATCGGTAAACGGGACGATGCCCCGGACATGTACGTGCTGGACGCAAAGTCCGTCGATGCTGTCACGCAGGCCGCCGCAGACTTGAAACCTGCTCCGGCAGCTAAGAAGTGAAGGTCATCCACAGATCATCACAACTGGAATCCCGTACTCGATAGGCCCGAAAGTAAGCTTTCTTGCCGATTTTCTTTCCGTTTGCGCTTTCGCATACTCAAATGGGGAATTCAGGAATTAACGGACGCGTGGCGCCTCCAGTAGTTCCATGAGTCGGGCTAAAGCCCACCTGTATCCAGAGGGATGTTTTCTTGATTATCGATCCGCAAGATACACGAAAAATCTCGCGTAACTGGCGCGAGTACCTGTATGAAATGCAGGAAAGCTGGGCTGTGGCCCGCTGGGTATATCGGGAGTTCATCACTGCGGAGAGCCGTCGATGGTCGCGGCGCATGCTCATCGCTCTCGCCATCTCTGTCACGGCGCTGAACGGCATTGCGTGGCTTGCCAAATACATGGTTGATGGCCTCATTCGGCATAACGTTCACGCGGTGAAGATGAGTTTTGCCGGTATGGCAGCCTGCGTCCTCGTGTACGGCTATTTCGAGTATCTCCAGGGCATTGCACGCCATTGCGTCCAGAACGCCAACAGCGCGCAGTTGAAGCGCCGCATGAACGAGCTCTTCTTCGAGAAGAGCATGGGACAGCACCTGCAGGAAAGCTCGTACCTGAACACCGCCAACATTGAGCGGGGTAAAGGGCGCATCGAGCAGCTGGAGAGCATGTTGACCTTTGAGGGAGCATCCTCGCTAATTTCGCTGGGCGTCGCTCTTACCCTGCTGTGGATACGTGTTCCCGCTGCCGGGCTTTTTATGTCGCTGTTGCTCGTGAGCTATCTCGTCTGGCTGGTGTATCTGAATCGAAATATCTCCGAGAAGTGCGTGCCCTTCGACAAGGAGTTTCGCCGCATCAACCGCTGGGAGCATGAGCGTTGGGAAAAAATCGAGCGCGTAAAAACGTGCGCGAAGGAACACGCGGAAATCGAATATCAGGACCGATCCTTCCGCAAAATCCAGGCTGAAGAGCGCAAGTTCTGGTTCTGGTTTATCGGCAAAGTGCGGTGGCGTGGATACTCCAACCGGTTTGTCCTCTTGGGAACGCTCGCTTACGGAGCGTGGCGCATATGGCAAGGCGACTGGTCCAACGGAATCTTTGTGCCACTGCTAATGTATGCGACCAACGTGAGCGACAGCGTCTGGCACATCGGGCACATCGAGCACCAGATCAACTGGAACATGCCCGCCATACGCACGGCTATGCTCACACTGACTGTGCCGCCCGACATTAACGATAAGCCGAACGCGGTCGAGCTCTCGCGCGCAGACGGCATACGTCTGGAAATGCTCGGTGTCTCCTACGGCTACGCTCCCGACAAGCGAGACCTGCCGCGCAGCGCGGCGACAGCCCAATCGCCAAAGAAAATGCTACCGGTTTTGCACGATGTGAATCTCACCATCGAGCCGGGAGAGAAGGCGGCTCTGATCGGACCGTCGGGCGCGGGCAAGACCACCATCATGCGCCTGCTTATGCGGTACATGGACCCGACCTCCGGCATGATCATGATCAATGGACATGATCTGCGCGATGTCCGTCTAGCCTCATGGCTCGATCTCATCGCGTACGTGCCCCAGCAGGCTCAGGTCTTCGACGGCACCATTCGCGACAACCTGCTGTACCGTTTTACCGACGAACCACCCGCTGTGCCTGACGATGAGCTGTGGGAGATCATGCGCAAGCTGAGGATCGACTTTGGCGATCGTCTCACGGAGGGATTGGATACTCGAGTTGGCCGGCACGGCATTGAGCTATCCGGCGGCGAGCAACAGCGGCTCATGATTGGCGCGGCCGCCATGCGCAAGCCGGTATTCATGGTGGTCGATGAGGCCACTGCATCGCTTGACGCGACCACGGAAAAGGCCGTCCAGAAAGGACTTGAGCAGGTCCTGGGCGACAACATCGGCGCGCTAATCATCACGCACCGCTTATCGACTGTTCGCCACTTGTGCTCGAAGTTTTTCGTGCTGCGCGACTGCGAGGGACTCTCTTCGGGACAATCGCAACTCGAAGCTGTCGCCGGCTCATTTGAAGAGTTGTACGAAGCCTCGCCCACATTCCGACGTCTGGCAGACGACCAGGGCATCGTCATTTTCGATCAAGCAAACCGAATTCAAGTGTCCACAAGGATGACCTTCGAGCGTGCCACCGAGATGCAGTACCTCTCGCCGGAGTCGGCCAGCTAACCAAATCACCGTCGTTGATGCGAAGGGGTACGCTTTCGTGGCCAAGTCCTCCTCTGCTGGCGAGACGCGCATCCCTTATTCGACCAATTTAGAATGGCTAGCCTTTTAGGCTTACCATGCAAAGAACAGTACTGCTGCTCGTTTCTGCTTGTCTTTTCACCGCCACAGCGTGGCCTCAATGGCTGCCGCTGAATCCCGTTAAGAGTGCGAGTAAGACTACCGATGGAGTGGTGTTCGCCATGGAGCACGGCACGCTCAAGCTGCAGGTCTCCAGCGACTCTATCGTGCGCGTGCTCTATTTCATCGGTGACGCGCCTAATCGCAAGCAGTATCTGGTAATTAAGGACCGCTGGCCTGCGCAATGGACGATGACGGAGTCTTCGGAAGCAGTTTCTGTCTCCACATCCAAAATCAAGGTCACAATCGCGCGAAAAGACTGCAGCATTCTCTTTGCTGACGCGAACGGCAAGAAGCTTTTCCAAGACGATCAGCGAACGCTTACGCCTGTTGACGTGAACGGAGAGCGCACTTACCACGCCGAACTCTTTTCGAAGATGTGGGGCTCATATGAAGCCTTCTACGGTCTGGGACAACACCAGGCCGGAGTGTGGAATTATCGCGGCGAGGATGTTGAACTCGCGCAGGACAATACTGACATCTCCATTCCCATGCTCCTGTCGAGCAATGGTTACGGCATTTTCTGGAACAACACATCGCGCAGCCGCTTCGACAATCGCTTCCTGAGCGCGCTGTATCTCAGCTCCGAGGTCGCGGACGCGGTCGATTATTACTTCATCTACGGACCAGAGTTCGACCAGATCATCGGTGGATATCGCCAGCTTACCGGGCCCACGCCGATGTTCGGCAAGTGGGCCTATGGATTCTGGCAATGCAAGAACCGCTACAAGACTCAGCAGGAGCTGCTTGACGTGGCACGGAAGTACCGCGAGCTGCATATTCCCGTGGACAACGTCGTGCAGGACTGGTTCTGGTGGAACACCATGGGTGAGCCGACGTTCGATAAGTCTCGCTATCCCGACCCGAAAGAGATGATTGAGCAGCTCCATGCCGAGCACTTCCATCTGATGATCTCGGTTTGGCCGTTCTTCCGCCCCGGCTCCGACGTCTATTCCGAAATGGAACGACGCGGTTTCTTTATCGATAAGACCAAAGTCGCCGGATTCCATCCTGCGGGACAGGCGCTCTACGATGCGTTTAATCCTGCTGCTCGCGAGTACTACTGGCAGCTGATCGACAATGCCTTGTTCAAGCTGGGCATCGATGCCTGGTGGCTCGACACCGATGAGCCAGAAACCGAAGGCCGCGAAGCAAACATTCTGGTCACGAATAAAGTGAATGGGAGCGAGAATGGAGCAGCCCTCGCAAACATCTATCCGCTCATGACGACTGCTGGCGTTTACGAAGGCCAGCGCCACGAGACCGAACAGAAGCGCGTTTTCATTCTTTCCCGCTCCGCATATGCCGGCAGCCAGCGCAATGGAGCGGCGGTGTGGTCCGGCGATGTGAACTCCGACTGGGCTTTCTTCAAGCGGCAAATTCCGGCAGGATTGAACTACTCGCTTTCCGGGCTGCCCTATTGGACAACTGATATCGGCGGCTTCGTTTCCGGCAATCCAGATGATCCGAATTACCGCGAGCTTTTCATCCGATGGTTCCAATTCGGGACATTCTGTCCTATCTTCCGAGTTCACGGAACGCGCAACCCCGACCAGAATGAGCTCTGGTCCTACGGTCCCGAAGCGCAAAAGATCCTGGCGAGCTTCGACCGTCTGCGCTATCGACTGCTGCCTTACATCTACTCGCTGGCGTGGATGACAACGAACCAGAACTACACGCCGATGCGGGCCCTGGCGATGGACTTTCGAACGGACGTGCATGCGGCCAACATCGGCGACGAATTCACGTACGGTCCGGCGCTATTGGTCAGCCCAGTTACCGAGCCGCAGACAGTCACCCGACGCGTCTATCTACCTGCCGGAGAGTGGTTCGATTTCTGGACAGCAGAGCGTCAACACGGCGGAGTGGAAGTA
>JAFAUE010000186.1 GCA_019243475.1 Acidobacteriota bacterium
ACCCATGCCGTTCGACGAGAGCACAGCGCGCGACCTGAATCCCACCGCAGAGGAGAGCACGGCGAATGCCCTGCACTCGAATCACGATGGGGCACAGCAGGAGACGCACGGCACTCAAAATTTCACTCGCGAGACTACAACCCTGAATATCGAAACGCCCGAAGCCACCGCTTTAGCCACTGAAACCGAAAACTCACAGTCCACCTCTCAGGCGCGCCCGGAGCACGCAGGCTCCGAGTCGCAGGAAATGGACTTCGCCGCCGCCTTGGAGAGCTTTGAGGCAGAGCAATCTGCCGCCGAAGCTGCCGCTCCTGCAGAGGACAATCTGCAAAAAGGTACTGTCGTCAAACTGACGGATAAGTACGCCGTCGTGGACATCGGTTCTAAGTCCGAGGGCATGGTCCCGATCGCCCAAGTCATGGGACGGGACGGTCAGCCGAAGTTCAAGCCAGGCGACAGCATTGATGTGGTCATCGACCGCGGCGAGACTGAAGAGGGATACCTCCTTCTCTCCCACGAAAAGGCGCAGCGCGCTCGCGTATGGGACGACATTGAAAAGGCATACAACGAGAAGTCGCCAATCAAAGGTTATGTCGTGGATCGGGTGAAGGGCGGTCTATCCGTCGATGTGGGCGGAGTACGGGCATTTCTTCCCGGCTCTCAGGTGGACCTGAAGCCGGTGAGGAACCTCGATGCCTTCAAAGGCCAGGAACTCGACGTCCGCATCATCAAGCTAAACAAGAAGCGCGGCAATATCGTCGTCTCCCGCAAGCAGTTGCTCGAAGAGGATCAGGCTGAGAAGCGCTCGAAGACGCTGGAGCATCTCGAAGAGGGCGCGGTTCTCACCGGAAGCGTGAAGAACCTCACCGACTACGGAGCTTTTGTAGATCTCGGGGGGCTGGATGGCCTGCTGCACATCACCGACATGTCATGGGGCCGGCTCACACATCCCCGCGACTTAGTCAATGTCGGCGACGAGATCCACGTCAAAGTGCTTAAGTTTGACAAAGACAAACAGCGCGTCTCTCTCGGGTTTAAGCAACTGACTCCCGATCCTTGGCTCGATGCTGCCGAGCGTTATCCCGTGGGCGCTCATGTCCGCGGACGTGTCCTTAGTGTGACCGACTACGGTGCTTTCATCGAACTGGAGCAAGGCATTGAAGGCCTGGTCCACGTGAGTGAAATGACGTGGTCGAAGCGCATGAAGCATCCTTCGAAGATCGTCAAGCCGGCCGACGAGGTCGAGACCGTCGTGCTCAACGTTAATCCAGGCGAGCGCAGAATCTCACTCGGGCTCAAGCAGCTTGAGCAGAACCCTTGGGAGCAACTTCACGAAAAGTACCCAGTTGGCAGCGTAGTCGAAGGCAGGGTGCGTAACCTCACCGACTTTGGTGCCTTCATCGAGATTGAAGACGGCATCGACGGCCTAGTTCACGTCAGCAACTTGAGCTGGACCAAGCGGGTAAAGCATCCGTCCGAGGTGCTGAAGAAAGGCGAGAAGGTCAAGGCTCAAGTTCTGGCGATCGAACCCGACCACCGACGCCTCTCACTCGGGATTAAACAAATGCAGCCCGACGTCTGGGAGACGTTCTTCGACACTCACCGCATCGGGGATGTCGTCCACGGCAAAGTGCTGCGTAACGCGCAGTTCGGCGCGTTTGTCGAGATAGCGGATGGAGTCGAAGGCCTTTGCCACAATTCCGAGGCCACTGACTCGAATGGTGCGCCGATGAAGCTGGAGCCTGGGCAGGAACACGACTTTAAGATCATCAAGATGAACCAGGACGAGAAGAAAGTCGGGCTCAGTCTGCGCGCGGTAGGCCACGAAGCCAGCCGGGCTGACGTGGAGGCTTACAAACAGCCTGTATCGAGCTCCACGACCACCCTTGGCGAAATCATGAACTGGAAGCGAGCCAGCAACGACCAGGATTAGGAACTCTCCTCCCAAAAACAATGGCCGCCGGCATCGGCGGCCTTCTTTTTTCCCCAAACTACGCCTAGCCGCGCATGTAGCCCACCAGTGAGAGCAGCATGGTTACAATCACTGCGCCCATGAGGATCCGATCGGCCCAGGCGGAGCTTCCTTGGCTTTGCTCTTCATGGTTTTCGACTCGGGAAATCATGCACGTCCTCAGTAACAATATGGGCTCAAACATCTGATTAGCAGCAGAGCCCATAAGTTGCACACTAACAAATGTAATGGGAACCTTCCTTACAGGAGTCCGTTCGCAACATGGCAAATCGTGCTCTCATTCAATCGCTCCCCAAGTGCGAGCTTCATCTCCACCTTGAGGGAACCATCGAACCTCCGACGCTGGTAGAGCTCAGCCGCAAGCACGATGCTGTTCCTCTGACGCTCGAACAAGCTCAAGGTTTATACGAGTACGCCGACTTCCACGGATTCATGCTGGCGTTCAAGGCCGTCACCCAACGTCTTCTTACAGCCGCCGATTACGAACTGATCACCTATCGCCTGATGGAGAAGCTGCAGCGGCAAAACGTCGTGCACGCCGAAGTGTTTGTCTCAGTGGGGGCAGTTTACTGGCGCCAGCACGAATTCGAGCCGCTCTTCGAAGGTATGGAGAGAGGGAGGATGCGCGGGGAGCAGGATTTTGGCGTCTCGCTCTTCTGGATTTTCGACGCCGTCCGCCACTTCGGGGTGGAACCAGCGGAAAGGGTCTTCGAGCTTGCCACTCGCTTGAAGAATCGCAATGTGATCGGAATCGGAATTGGCGGCGATGAACGACGTGGCGCCGCCGAGCCGTTCCGCGCACTCTACGACTATGCTGCAGAACATGGGCTGCGCAGAACAGCCCATGCGGGCGAGACTACAGGACCAGGTTCAATCTGGGACGCATTGAACATCGGGGCAGAACGTATTGGACATGGCCTGACCGCGGTTCAGGATTCCGAACTGATTGAGGTCCTCGCCCAACGCCAGGTCCCGGTGGAGGTCTGTGTCACGAGCAACGTGCGGACGCAGTGTTTGAACAAGATCGAGGATCACCCGCTGCGGCGGATGTTCGACGAAGGATTGCTCGTCACTCTCAATAGTGACGATCCCGCAATGTTTCATACATCGCTTATCCACGAATATGAGATCGCGCAGGATGTGTTTGGCTTTACCGATGAACACGTGCGTGAGCTGGCGCGCAATTCCATCGAATCTTCATTCTTGCCCGCGGAAAAGAAAGCTCAGCTCCTGGATCGATTCGACGCTGTTCTGAACTTGTCATCGTAGACCAACGTCCGCCGGGGTGGGGATGACGCAGGCGAAGGGCTGGCGGTTTTCGGCACCAGTACTTTCAGCATCCACAGAAGCTCCTGTGACGTAGAACACCAAAGTTCAGTGAACTGCCAGGGCCGAGCTACATAAGCACATGTACATTCGGTTCGCTCCGCCGAAACTTTTCATGTGGCTTGGCGTTTCACTCAGGTAGAGTTCGGACAACCGTCGAACTCTTCGAGGAGAGACATGCGTAAATACAGACTAGAAGCAGCGGCCGCGACTTTATTGGCTAGCCTGCTCGTATTCGGCAACGCTGCGGGCGCGCAATCCACGGGCGCCTCGGCTACCACCCCCACTACGAACCCGAGTGACGTCAACAGCGACCGGCGCGATATCCGGCACGATCGTCGCGATGTGCGCAAAGATCGTCGCGACCTCGCGAACGATAAGGCGGACATCAAAGGTGACCGCAGTGATCTGCGCAAAGACTATCGCGATGCCAACGCCGACAAGCGTGACATCCGCAAAGATGATGCGCAGTTGAACGGCGAGCGCCGCGACCGCAATCAGGATGAACGTCAGCTCGACCGGGCCCAGAGTAAGTACCGCAACGACCTCAAGAATCACGACACGGACGATTACGCAAAAGACAAGGCTGCCATCGGCCGCGATCGTCGCGATATTCACAAAGACAATAAAACCATTGCCGGCGACAAGCGCGACATTAACCGTGATCGCGCTGATCTGCGCGGCGACCGGCGCGACATCGGGCATGACCGCAAGGACTTGCGCAGTGATTATCGCGATGCCGGCCACGACCGCAAGGAGATCCGAAGCGACAAACGCGATATCCGCCACGATCGCAAGGACTACTGGAAGGACAAAAAAGGCAAGTAAGACAGAGCCTCAGGGTGTGCTGGACCGCGGGCCTTCGGGCTCGCGGTCTTTTTACTTTTTAAGCTCTTCGCTCTCGCGTTTCACTCGCACGAAGCCCATCGCCAGATAAATCACATAAACCAACTGCACACACCAGGTCAGCACGTAAGCTGCATGCAAATGAAAGATGCTGCGAGCAGTATCCATCAACGGGCCTCCGCGCGGGCGAGTTTGAGCGAATGCAGGGCCTGAGATTCGCGCAACTGCTGGCGTGCGCGTTCGAGTTTGTAACGCACCCAGAAGATCAGCGCTCCATACAAGAGAAACGCGGCAAGATTCACGAGCAACGCGGGAACCATTGAGGGATCTAGTCCCGAACCCTGCTCCCCGAAGATCACCGGTTGTGGGTGCTGGGTCCGCCACCAGCGAATCGACATGTATACGATGGGAACATCGACAAATCCAAAAATCGCCAGCGCCGCCGCCAGCGTGGGCGCTTGGTCGGTAGCCGACATCTGCCGCAGCATCAGATAGCTCACATAGATCAGCCACAGAACGAAGGTGCTGGTCAGACGAGCATCCCAGGTCCACCAGATTCCCCAAACCGGTTTTGCCCACAGCATTCCGGTTATGAGTCCGATCGAGCAGAAGAGCACGCCGATCTCCGCGCTAGAGACCGCAACCGCGTCTGCAATCGCGGCACTCTCACTGTTGCGGCGAGCGAGATAGAAGATCGACGCTAGAAGATTCACCGCAAACATGGTGAATGCCGTGGCATAAGCCGGCACGTGGTAATAAAAAATCCGCTGAATGTTCCCCATGGTCGCTTCCGTCGGAGCGACCTGTAGCGCCTCGCGCAAACCAAAGGAAAGCAGAATCGCAGTGGCGACTGCCGCGATTGTGAATATGGCACGGTTCATTCACGCGCAGTTTACCGCATCGAGGTGAACACGCACTGTCGAAAAGCCAGAAAACAAACAGGACACGTGAATACCTTCGTCCTGTTCCTCTCGCCAAACACCTCAATGATCGATTTCGGTACTCAGGTGTTTGCTCCTATCTGCCCAGTGCTTTGCCTTATACCTATCAATCACACCGACCCAATCGCGCAAAATTTGCATGACGCGAACCCACCAACTCCTTTGTTTTCAGCCGGCAACTCTGGAATTTCAGTTGCTACAACAAAGACGAACTCCTTCGTCGCTGAGAGTTGATCCCCAGGAGCACAGATGAAATTCCCGAATTGGGTCCCCGCCATTGCCGCGATTCCGTTGCTCATAGGTCTTTCGGGCTGCAGCAAGAACCTCGTTCACCAACCGGCCATGAAGCTCACTTCGGACCCGCAGTTGGTTCAGCAGAC
>JAFAUE010000258.1 GCA_019243475.1 Acidobacteriota bacterium
GTTGTGGGAGCGGTGATTCAGGCTTATTTGCGGAGGAGCGAGGCTGACATCGGCACCCTGGTGTCACAAGGAATTCGCATTCGTCTGTGCAAGGGCGCATACAAAGAACCGCCC
This sequence comes from Acidobacteriota bacterium, assembly GCA_019243475.1. Taxonomy (GTDB): domain Bacteria; phylum Acidobacteriota; class Terriglobia; order Terriglobales; family Acidobacteriaceae; genus Gp1-AA112. Next base: position 115 of record JAFAUE010000258.1, read on the forward strand.
GAGCTCGCGTTTCCGGAGAAAGCCGACGTGGACGCAAACTACATAAAACTAGTGAAAATTCTGCTCAAGAGCGGCGTCTATCACGGCATCGCCACCCACGACGAAAAGATGATTGAGGCGACCATTCAGTTTGCGCAGCAGGAAAAGATTCCCGCCACAGCGTTCGAGTTCCAGATGCTTTACGGCATCCGCCGCGACCTGCAGCGCGATCTGGTCAGGCGCGGCTGGCGCATGCGCGTGTACATCCCCTTCGGCACTGAGTGGTACCCGTACTTCATGCGCCGCCTGGCCGAGCGGCCCGCAAACGCCTTGTTTATCGCAAAGAATCTGTTTAGGCAATAGGCGATAGGCAATAAGCAGTAGGCTGGGCGTGCAAACACGCAGAGTATTGCGTATTTCCTACTGCGCATTGCCAAACAATCGCTTCAATTGCCTATTGCGTATTGCCTATTGCTTCCCTGAAGGCTGAAGGCTGAATGCTGAAAGCTGAACGCTGACTGCTGAGCGCTGACAGCTGCCTTACCGCGGCCCGCCGTTGTTCTCTGCAGGATTGAATCCCGAATCGAGCAAGCCTCGGAGGGTGGAGCGCTCCTGGTCGTTGAAGCTCGATTTAAAGCGATCGGAATTCATCACCTGCTCGCGCTCGTCAGGAGACATCTGACTCAGGTTGTTCCAGGCGCGACGCACCTGGCGGCGTCGATCATCGGGAAGCTGGCGAAATTGCTGAAGAGAATCGCGCAGCATCGTCTGCTTATCCGGAGGTAAGGATTCGACGCGCTGCATTCGGTTCAACACCCGCTCGCGCTGCTGCGGAGGCATGCTGTTGAACTGATTGAGTCTCTGCTGGAAGTGCTGTTGTTGCTGCGGCGTGAGATGCTTGAATTCAGGATCGTTCAGCAGCAGCCGCTGCTGGTCCTGCGGACTGTCATTAAGATGCTCACGCAGCCATTTGCCGGGATGGGGCGCATTGTTCTGGGCATGTCCTTGCGGCATGCGCTGGCCATTGTTGTTATTGCGATTTCGGCTGTCGGCCATCGCCGCGGGAAGACACAAAGAGCCAACCAGCAGCAACACACACGCGGATTGGTTCTTCAGTTTCATGTCCATGCTCAGGTCTAATTCACCACCCCTGCTGCCGGTGGTTCTTACTCATTCATCTGCGTTGGATTATTGGTCGAAGCGTCGTCGGATTCAAGGTCCTGCAACTCATTCAGTACCTGCTGATTGTTGTCGAGTTCCTGCAAATCCACTACCGGGCAAGCCGCCTGGATAGTAGTTTTCTTCGTCCCGTTTCCGGACGGGCCGGCCACGTACAATCCGCCGCCCACCGCCATGATCAACGCAAAAGTTGCCGCAGCCACAGGCTTCCACGTGAGCTGACGCAGACCAAGCTTCTCCAGCCACGAGGCCGCACGCCCCTGCTGCTCCTGCTCTTTGGCTTCGCGCAGGCGCGCCCGCAGCCGCACGTCGAAGTACGGCGAAGGCTCGGGCGCAGTCCATGTGTCGAGCACATTCATCGTCGAGCGCAGGCTTTCGAACTCATGCTCGCAAGCCGTACAGCCCGCGAGGTGCGCTTTCACGTTCTCAGCCGGAGCTTCACCCAAAAGCGCCGCTGCCAAGATTTCGTCTTTGAGGTCTTTGCAAATCATGTTTACAGCCTTTCCCGGAAACTACACAAACTCTTTCAGCCGTTCGCGCAGCGTCTCATACGCGCGGAACAGCAATGATTTCGTCGCGGACTCGCTCAGCTTCAACACGCTGCCGATCTCTTTGTAATCGAGTCCCTGATACTTATGCATCAGCACCGCCGTGCGTTGCCGCTCAGGCAGGGCCATTACGTGCTTGCGGATCGCCGCCAGCCGCTCCTCGCGCAGAAGCTCAGCCTCGACCGTCGGCTTCGCGTCCGCGACATCCGGCGTAGTTCCCGTTTCGGGATCCGCTTCATCCAGATTCACGCTGGGCGCCGTACGCTCCGAACGAGTATCGCGCGCATAATTCACGCCCAGGTTCGTAGCAATACGATAAAGCCAGGTACTAAATTTCGCCTCCGCCTGGTACGAGCTGCGCGAACGATACACCCGCAGGAAAACTTCCTGCGCCAGCTCCTCGGCCACTGCCTGATTGTGCGTCATCCGATACATGAAGCTGATAATCGGACGCCGAAACTTCTCAATCAGGTACTCGAACGCCGAATCGTCACCCGCCCCGGCGAGGAGCATCACCTCGGCGTCGCTCATCTCGGTCAGCGGCTTGGCCGCAACCGATCGCGCCAGCGTTCCCGGGCCGTTGCTTCCCTTCTCCGCGACCCCGGGATACATCTCCGGATTCAGAGCTATCGTGCCCACACCCTTCTTAACCCCTTCTCCGGACGAAAGTTGCGTGTCCTCGCTAGGGGGTATATTCAAGGAATCAGGGGACTTATGCCGGCTTTCGTTATCCAGCAAAGCCATGCCTTTCAAAGGGGGATTTGAGCCCAAACTTACTTAGACGCAAGCCTAGAAGCGAAACGGCAGCCTATTGTAACCCGCTATCCGGGAAATGGCTGTGTTCGCGAAGCCGGTTTTGCCCTTGGATATTTGGATATCAGGCAGCTTGAAGGATCGAAGATACTTAGCTATGATTGTGTTAGCTAACTAACATGTCAACCACGACTATCCACCAGGCCAAGACAAACCTTTCCAAGCTCATTGAGCAGGCTGAGCGAGGGGAAGAAGTCCTGATCGCGCGCGGCAAAACGGTCGTTGCCAAAATCGTACCGGTCTCGCCAGCCCCCAAGAAACGGAAGCTTGACCTGCTCAAGGGAAAGTTCAGGCTGGGCGAGAAGTTCTTCGAACCCCTGCCGGACGAGGAACTCGACGCCTGGTATAGGTGATGCAGCTGCTTGTTGATACTCACGCTTTTTTGTGGGCCATCAGCGGAGATTCTCGCACCTCGGCGAGAGCTCGGGCGGCGCTTGCGGATTTTGAT
>JAFAUE010000063.1 GCA_019243475.1 Acidobacteriota bacterium
GATTCCTGGCACGCATGGGATCGGCACCAATCCTGAGCAGTTGTTTGCGACCGGCTGGTCGGCTTGCTACCTGTCCGCGCTCAAGGGGCTCGCGCTCAAGCGGCACATCAGACTCTCACCCGACGCGGCGGTCGATGCCGAGATCGATCTCGGCACTAACACCGGCGGATATCAGATTCAGGCGCGGTTGAAGGTCACTCTGCCCGGCATCGATCGCGAACTCGCGCAGGAGCTCGTGGCGGCTGGTCATCTCGAGTGTCCGTACTCAAAGGCGACGCACGGCAACATCAACGTGACCACCACGCTGGTGGAGACTGCCGCCAGCAATGTGGCCTGATTCCTCCGCCGAACTCGCGGGAGCCGCGATGAGCACACTCCCGCGAGGTGACACACAGCAGATTGCCGGAGCACATGCCGTGACCAACCTTAGTTACGAAACAGAAAACAGCGCGCTTCTTATCGTCGATCCCTATAACGACTTCATCTCCGAAGGCGGCAAGTTCTGGGCACGCACGAAGCAGGTTGCCGAGGCGAACGGATGCGTTCCCAACATGCTACAGGTGCTCACGGCTGCGCGCGCGGCGAAGCTGCATGTGTTTTACGCGCTCCATCGTCGCTACCGGCCCGGAGACTACGAAGACTGGAAATACATCGCGCCAACGCAGAAGTCCGCATGGATGAGCAAGGCTTTTGAAAACGGGACCTGGGGCGGCGAGATCCGAAGCGGCTTCGAGCCTCTGCCCGGCGACATTGTGGCCCAGGAACATTGGTGCTCGAGCGGCTTTGCCAACACCGATCTCGATCTTCTCCTTAAGCGCCACGGCATCGAGCGCCTGATCGTGATCGGCCTGATAGCTCACACCTGCGTGGAGGCGACCGTCCGCTTCGCCGCGGAGCTTGGTTATGAAGTCACCGTGGTGAAGGACGCGATCGCCGACTTCACCAACGACCAGATGCACGCCGCTCTCGACATAAATCTGCCGAGCTACGCGGGCGCGATTGTTAGCGCGAAGGAACTGGTCGAGGCGATCTCGCCCCTTCGCTCTCAAGCGAGTGCCTAGACATGAAAGCCATAAAGGACAACGAGGTTCTTGCGGGCGGTCTGGGCCGAGCCGACAAGTCACGGTGTGCACAGCTTCGCGATGCTCAACGGGCTACGCGTGATCGATGTGAGCAAGACGAACAAATCTGGGCGGCGATCACGTATCTGGATCCCGATCTCGCTCTCGATCTCGAAGATAAGCGAGCGAAAGGCTTTGCGATGCTCGCCTTGATTGCAACGACCCTTTTGATTTGCGGCCTCTGGATTGCGCTGCGCATGAAGGCACTGTGACGTTGCGCGTGCTGAATCGTAAATTCTGCGACCGACTCCGCGAAGGAACATCGGATAGCAGAGTCTCTCAACCGAAGGGGCAAGGAGCGACCATGATTGCAGCCCGTCCTTCAATTGCTGATGCATCACCATTGCGCGACGTAGGAAGCGCGCTGCTCGGCGTTCTATGCGTCGTCGTATGCCTGCTCTTCTTGAGCGGCTGCGGATCGAAGCCTGTCGCCGCTGCTCCCCCGCCGCCGAGCGTGCAGGTTGCGCCGGTCGTGCAGCAGGACGTGCCCGTGTACCACGAGTGGATCGCGACGCTCGATGGATACACCAACGCCGTGATCCAGCCGCAGGTCTCCGGTTATCTGATTCAGCAGAACTACCGCGAGGGCGCCGTCGTGGGCAAGAACGACGTGCTGTTCAAAATCGATCCCCGGCCCTTCCAGGCAATCGTCGATCGCGCAAAGGCGCAGCTCGCACAGGCCCAAGCTCAGCTGGGTAAAGCGCAGCTCGATGTGCAACGCGACACTCCGCTTGCCGCCGAGAAGGCGATCGCGCAGAGCCAACTCGACAATGAGAACCAGGCGAAGCTCGCGGCCGAGGCCATGGTGCAGGCCGACAAAGCCGCAATCGAGCAGGCGGAGATCAATCTCGAATTTACCGACGTCCGCTCGCTGATCCATGGCGTTTCCGGAATCGCAACCACGCAGGTGGGAAATCTCGTTGGACCGCAGACAGTGCTCACGACCGTCTCGCAGCTCGATCCCATCAAGGCCTACTTCGTGGTGAACGAACAGCAGTACCTCGCGTTCGTTCAGCGCAACCCGACGCAGGCGCTGAGAGAGCGCACCGAAAACCAACTGCAACTGGAACTCATTCTCGCCGACGGTTCCACCTATCCGCTCAAGGGAAAGTTCTTCGCTGCGGACAGGCAAGTGGATCCGCAAACCGGCGCGATTCGTCTCGCCGGCGTCTTCCCCAATCCTGATAACGCGCTGCGGCCGGGTCAGTACGGCCGCGTTCGCTTTGTGAGCTATATCCGCAAGGGAGCGGTGCTGGTTCCGCAAAAAGCGGTGACCGAGCTGCAGGGCTTGTATCAAGTCGCCGTTGTCGGCTCAGACAACAAAGTAAACATTCGCAGCGTACACATGGGCGAGCGCAACGGACAGATGTGGATAGTCGAGGACGGCGTGAAGCCCGGTGAGCAGGTGGTAGCGGAAGGCGTTCAGAAGGTACGCGAGGGCACGACCGTGAAGCTTGTGCAAGGCGCCACGCCGGCAACGGCTGGGGCAAGGTGAGCCATGTCAAAGTTCTTCATCAACCGGCCAATCGTTGCGATGGTGATCGCCATTGTCACCGTGATCGTAGGCGGAGTCACGATGGCGAACCTGCCCATCGCGCAGTTCCCGCAGCTCGCGCCACCGGAAATTCAGGTGCTCGCGACTTATGTAGGAGCCGACGCGCAGACGCTCGAGCAGGCGGTGGCCACGCCGATCGAGCAGCAGATGAGCGGCGTCGACAACTCGAATTACATGTACTCGACCAGCGCGACAGGCAATTCACAGACGACGCTGGTGGTCAACTTCGACGTAAAGACGGATCCGAATAACGACCTGATCCTGGCGCAGTCCCGCGAGACGCAAGCGGCCTCGCAACTGCCGACCGACGTAACCAACTACGGAATCACTGTGCGCAAGTCGGTAACGGCACCGCTGATGCTCATTGCGCTCAACTCGCCGGATGGAACTTTCGACGCGAAGTTTCTCGCGAACTACGCATACATCAATCTGGTTGACTCGATCACGCGCTCACCCGGCATCGGACAGGTGAACGTCTTCGGCGCCGGCCAATACGCAATGCGCATGTGGGTGAAGCCCGATCAGCTGGCGAAGCTGGGCATCACCGTTCCCGAGATCGTCAACGCGGTTCAGACGCAGAACACTGTGAATCCCGCGGGAAAGGTCGGCGGAGAGCCGATTCCTTCCGGGCAGCAGTTCACGTATGCGGTGCGCGCGCAGGGACGACTTGTTTCGCCTGAGCAATTCGGTGACATCGTGGTGCGCGAGTCGCCTGAGGGCGGCGTCGTGCGGGTACGAGACGTCGCTCGCATCGAGCTTGGCGCGCAGGATTACTCCGTCGCCGGCAGATTGAATGGACATCCGAGCGCCATCATTGCCGTGTATCAACTGCCCGGCTCGAATGCCGTGGACGCCGCCAAGGGCGTAAGGAAACTGATGGATGAACTCAAGTCCCGGTTCCCCCAAGGCATGCAATACACGGTCGCTCTCGATACCACACGGGCGGTAACAGAGGGAATCAAGGAGATCGTGGTCACGCTGCTGATCGCGATCGCGCTGGTCATCCTCGTTGTCTTCGTCTTCCTGCAAGGATGGCGAGCCACGCTGATTCCGCTTCTCGCCGTTCCGGTCTCGCTGGTCGGAACATTCATCGTCTTTCCCGTCTTCGGATTCTCAATCAACACCCTCTCGCTCTTCGGCCTGGTGCTCGCCATTGGACTTGTGGTCGACGACGCGATCGTCGTCGTTGAAGCCGTCGAGCACCACATTGAAGAGGGCATGACTCCGAGGGAAGCGTCGCTCAAAGCGATGGAAGAGATCTCCGGGCCGGTGGTCGGTATCGCGCTCGTGCTCTCCGCAGTGTTTGTGCCGACGGCGTTCATTCCGGGAATCACCGGGCGCTTGTATCAGCAGTTCGCTATCACGATCGCCATCTCGGTGCTGATGTCGGCGTTCAATGCGCTGAGCTTGAGTCCAGCGCTCGCGGCACTGCTGCTCAAGCCCCGTGAGAAAAAGGGCGGATTTCTCAAGCCTTTCTTCGGCTGGTTCAACCGCACGTTCGAGAACGCAACCAACGGTTATGTACGCGTCTGCGGTGCGTTGCTCCGCAAGTCGGGCTTCGCGCTGGTAATGCTCGGGGCATTCGCAATCGGCGCATGGTTCTTCCATGCGCGCGTGCCCTCGAGCTTCCTGCCGGACGAAGATCAGGGATATCTCTACATCAATTTGCAGCTGCCCAGCGCATCTTCTTTCGAGCGCACGCAAAACGTCGCGGCGAAGATCGAAGATATTCTGGCGCACACGCCCGGTGTCGAGAACACGACGACGGTCGTCGGATTCAGCCTGCTGAGT
>JAFAUE010000328.1 GCA_019243475.1 Acidobacteriota bacterium
ATTTTAACTCATTCGTCTCCGAGAACGTTCGGCGGAATTAGGCAAATATCGGGCAAGTTGCGATAGCGCTCGGCGTAGTCCAGCCCGTAGCCCACGACAAATTTGTTGGGAATGGTGAAGCCCACGTAGTCGGCCTCGATCTTCTTAATGCGACGCGCAGGTTTATCCAGCAGTGCAGCAATCTTCAGCGACCTTGGGTGATGTGCCCCCAGAACATTTCGCAGATAACTGAGGGTGAGGCCGGTATCGAGAATGTCTTCGACCAGGATGATGTTCTGCCCTTCCACGGAGTGATCCACGTCTTTGAGCAGGCGCACCTCGCCACTCTGCTGGTGCCCTTTGCCGTAGCTGGAGGTCGAGAGGAAATCGAAGGTGGCGTCGAGGCTGATGCAGCGCGCGAGGTCGGCCAGGAAGATGGTTGCGCCTTTCAGCACGCCGATGAGAATCACCTTCTGTCCGGCGAAGTCGCGGGAGATCTGATCGCCCATTTCGGCAACGCGAGCGGCGATCTGATCGCGCGTGTAAAGGATCTCAAGTCCAGAATGAATCACCGGAGCGGCCATAACGGAATCCTGCCATTGGTTTGCGGCGGGGTAGCCGTTATTCTGCCCCGGGGCTCGGCGAGAGAGCAACCGGAAAAAATACGACGTTTTGGTGATAACGGCCATTCATGAACGCTATGGCATTCACCGAGTCTGACGTGCACTTGGGATTCCGGACTAACTACCGAGCCGGAATCACGGGCAAGACGATATGCGTGGGATGCTGCGCATCGTGATAGATGGTGTTGGTCGCCACGGTCCAACGGCGATTGTCGTTGAGCGGCTCGCCCGTATTGGGGTTCACGTCAAAACGGGGAAAATTGCTGCTGGAGATGTCCAGCCGGAGGCGATGACCACGCTTGAATACCAGCGACGTGGGATACATCTCGATGGTGAACGGATAAACCTCGCCGGGCTTCATCAACTCCGCATGCTCCAGAGACTTGCCGTAGCGAGCACGAACAATGCTGTCACCGACGTTCAGATCCACGCCGGCAGGGAAGTCTTTGTTGGGTGGATAAACGTCAATGAGCTTGGCAGTGAAATCAGTGTCGGGCGCGCTTGAAGATGCCCAAAGCTTGACGATCAGCCGGCCTGTGACTTCAAGGTCCTGCTGCAAGGGTTCCGTTTCAAAGACGAGAACGTCATTACGCGCGGACAGGGGACGAGTATCCTCGCAGGTCCAAAGTGAAACTCGACAGCGCTGATCGTAAGCGCCTTGCTCCATCAGGTTCTCCGAGTCACCCGGGCGCTCAAGGCTGTTGTGTTTCGACGGAGGCGCATTATGCGAGGAGATGTTGCCGCCAATTGTCGGGACCGGATGCCGCGGGTCAAATTCATAAGAAGTGGGAGACTCGCTGCCGGGTTTCACGGTCGAGAGCACGCCGCGCGAGTGGACGAAGTAATCAGTGCTCACGGTTCGCGCCAGCGGCCACTCGCGCTCTTCGCGCCAATGTCCTCCAACGAAAATGCGTCCTTCGGGCGTCTTGTGCGCGTCGCCGCCACCCATGACGAAGATACGCACCGGAGGCTCGCGGTCGACACCGGTGTCCATTCCTTGCAACCAGTGGTCGAACCATCGCTGCTCAAAGCCGAGAAAATCAATCGCTGCATCTGGACCGAAGTCAGCTTCACCGGCGTAGCTGCGTGTTCGGCCGCCATGCGTCCATGGGCCCATGATGAGCCGCTGCAGGCTCTTCTTGTTCTTCGACAGCACGACGTAATTCATGTTTGCCACTTGCGCGCCCCACGAGTCGTACCATCCACCGAGGTGATAGACAGGGATGTCTTTGTAATCGGCTACGTGGGCGACGACGTCGTCGCCTGAATCTTTCCAGAAGTCGTCATAGTCGCCATGCGCCATCGCCTGCGTGAGCCAGTTCTCGTAATCGGGAGCAAGCTTCAGTGGAGTTGTGCCGGGGCGCAGCGGCAGTCCCTTCGCATATTCGCGAACCTGTTCGCCGAGCCGCAATAGCCCCTGCTGGGTTTCCGGATCGCGCGCAGCATCGCTGCCTTCTGGGCCGCCGATGTTGAGGATCCAGTTCAGCCAACGCAACTCGAAGGCGCCATTGTGGCGAACGCCATAGACGCCATAGTCGGACATGGCGTCGGCGGGAATCATCGTGGTGAGATACGGCGGATTCGCGAGCGCCAGCGCGTGCTGCGTGCCGCCGGGATACGACGTCCCGACGGTCCCAATCTTGCCGCTCGACCACGGCTGCTCCCCGATCCACTTGACAGTGTCGTAACCATCGCGGCCATCATCACGATACGGCCACCAGTGCCCTTCGGAGGCGTAGCGGCCGCGGATGTCTTGTGCAATGCCAATGTAGCCGCGCGGCACGAAGTACTTAGCCCATGACTCTCCGGTTCTCTTGCCGTAGGGCGTCCGTTCCAAAATGACTGGGAACTTTCCTTCCACCGCTTTGCCGTCCAGCGCGGGGCGATAAATGTCGCAAACCAGCTTCACGCCATCGCGCATGACAATTGGCACATCGCGGTCGACAACGATCTCATACTTCGATTGCGAGCTGTTTTGCGCAAAAAGACCAGTCACGGCAAAGAAGACAAAAACGATTCTTAGCTTTCGCATGGGACGTAAAGTTACCAGATACATGCGGTGCATTACGCGTCGCTCCTTCTACAATGCCAAGCACAATCTGCTAAGCCGGAAACCAGGATGGAGAAGCGTTTGTAATGTTGGGGAAGACTATCGGCCACTATCGCATTGACGCCAAGCTCGGCGCAGGCGGCATGGGAGCGGTTTATCGCGCGCACGACGAGATGCTTAAGCGCGATGTCGCTATAAAGTTCCTGGCCAAGACGGTCGCCGACAAAGTCGCCCGCGATCACTTGCTTGAAGAGGCGCGGATCTCTTCGTCGCTTAGCCATCCGAATGTCTGCACCATCTATGAGGTAGGCAAGCACGACGACGACTTCTACGTTGTCATGGAGCTTATCGACGGCCGCACGCTGCATTCCATAGTCGGAAATGCAGGCCTGGCTCCGGAAACTGCCCTTCGCTATGCCATTCAAATCGCCGATGCGCTCAGCCGCGCGCACGAGCGGGGCGTGATCCATCGCGACTTAAAGAGCTCCAATGTCATGGTCACCGGCGATGGTCGGGTAAAGGTACTCGACTTCGGTCTCGCGATGAGCCTGCGGAAGCAGCAGATCGATGACGCCACCCGTTCGGTGGTGGATCTTGGCAGCGGCAGTGAGTTGGCCGGGACATTGGCTTACATGGCCCCGGAGATTCTGCGCGCCGATCCGGCGACTCCTCAAAGCGATCTGTGGGCCTTTGGAGTCGTTCTCTACGAGATGGCGGCGGGCAAGCTGCCATTCGCCGGCCGTACCGGATTGGAACTGGCATCCCAGATTTTTCATCAGACTCCGGCAGCGCTGCCTCCGCATATCTCACCTGGGTATTCCGGAGTGGTGCAGCGTTGCCTGGCGAAAGAACCCGCTGTGCGATTCCAGAGGGCTAGCGAGGTTCGCGCAGCATTGGAAGCCACGCAATCAGCTTCGATCGCTGCCCAGCAACCGCAGCCCAGTGATCAATCGGGACCGAGGACGATCTTTTTTCGCGGCGTTGAGCATCTGGCGATGAAGAACAACGATGTGCTGCTCGTTGTGGGAACCAATAAAGGGCTGTTCCTGTTTCGGTCCTCGCGCGAACGCAAGCAATGGAAGATGGCCGGTCCTTACTTCCACGGTCGCGCGATTTATTCCGCCGCGTATGACAGCCGTGCAGGCCGTCATCGCCTGTGGATTTCGGTGAGCAGCTACTGGGGCACTTATCTGCACTATAGCGACGACTTCGGCCGCATCTGGACCAATCCGATTGAAGCCAGCATCAAGTTTTCGGCCGATTCCGGCGCCACTCTCAAAAACATCTGGCAGATCTGCCTTGGTTCAGACGCAAGGCCCGACCAGATGTTCTGTGGCGTAGAACCAGCTGCACTGTTCAGATCGGAAGACAATGGGGAAACGTGGTCACTGGAGCGCGGCCTGTTTGACCATCCCCACCGGCCGCGCTGGAGGCCCGGTAACGGTGGACTTTGCCTGCACACCATCATTCCCGATCCGGTAAATGCAGACCGCGTAACGGTAGCCATCTCTTCAGCCGGCGTATATCGTACCGACGATGGCGGCAGGACTTGGCAGGCGCGGAACCTGGGTATTCGCGTGGTCTTTGAGCCGGAAAAGCACCCGGAGTTTGGCCAGTGCATCCACAAAATCGCGATTCATCCCACTCGTCCTGAACGCATGTTTCTGCAGAACCATTGGGGTCTGTATCGCTCGGATAATTATGGCGATTCCTGGAGCGATATCTCTCACGGCGTACCGTCGGACTTTGGATTTTGCACGCTCGTACATCCACACAATCCCGACTGGGTGTACATCATTCCGGTCGAGTCCGACGAGTTCCGCTGTACGCCGGAGGGAAAGCTGCGCGTCTATCGGACGCGCAATGCAGGCGGCTCGTGGGAGCCCCTGACGCGAGGACTGCCTCAGCACGATGCATATGAGACAGTGTTGCGCGATGGCTTGTGCAGTGATTCGCTCGATCCTGCGGGAATTTATTTCGGCACGCGAAGCGGCAAGCTGTTCGCTTCCACCGACGATGGCAAGAACTGGACGAAACTGGCAGATGGATTACCGCAGATTGTGAGCGTGCGTGCTGCAATCGTCACCGACTTGGGGAAGATCGCGCCGGGGACTTCAGCAACCGGCAGAAAAAAGAAAACGGCTCCGGCAAGGCGAAGCGCGCCAAAAACACGGCGGAAGCGCTAAGCAATGGCAATCTCGGTTCAGATTCCCGGTCCGCTACTCGCGCTTACAGGCGGCCGCCGCACCGTGCAATTGAGCGCAGAAGCCGCCACTCTCCAGGAGGTGCTGGACTTGCTGTTTGTTTCGTATCCGGGACTGCGCGATAGAGTCCTCACCGAGCAAGGCACAGTGAGAGAGCATGTGAACATCTTTTTGGGAAAAGAAGATGTTCGGTATCTCGATGGACTCGCGACTCAGGTGTCCGATAACGCGGAAATCATGATTGTGCCGGCAGTGAGTGGAGGTACTCCGCTCAGAGTAGCTACTCAGCGCCGTCCGCGATATAAGCCCGCGATTCCGAAAGTGTACGGAGTCCAGGAAGGATCGCAGAATCCGATCGCGCGCATTCGGCCGAGCATCTCCGAGGGAGAGGGAAAACGGGAGACAGAGGCCGGCAAATACGAGTACGGCCCGCGAACTCCAGAAATCAACGTGCCAATTCTGGGAAGCACATTGCGAAAATAAAAGCCGTAGAGCGTGCCTAAAATCCCTCCAGGCTCGTTGAAGTCCAAGATGCCAATCTCACCCTGTATTCGCAGGACACGATGGATCTCGTGCAGTCCCGCGTCATAATTGGCCAGATTGCGAAAACCAAAAGCGGAAACGACCAAATCAAAGCTGCGATCGGCGAATGGCAAATGCAACGCGTCGCCCTCGATGGTGAAGATGTTGTAGCCGGCAAACTTCTGCCTGCCCCGTGCGAGCATACCGCGAGAAAAATCAGCGCCGATGATCTCCGCGGTTCCAGCCTGCTTACGCAGCGCGCGTCCCATGTCTCCTGTGCCGCAGCACAGATCGAGCACCCTCGCTGCCGGCTTGCGCAAAGTTTGCCGAAAATAACGAGCCGTCCGCCACCACCAGAGCCGATCAACGTTCATAGAGAGAACGTGATTCAGCAAATCGTAACGCGGGGAAATCAGGTCGAACATGTGCTGCACAGCCGCAGCGGCAGCTTGTTCGCTCTGCGGTCCTTCAGGACGCGCGCCGGTTGACCTCTGCTCTTCTTGTACACGCGTAGGCATGGTCAATTTCGCGACAGATAATGCAATTGCTGCACGGCGTCGATGACTACGCTGTCCGGCACGCGATTGTAGATGGCGACCTTGCCCACCGACACCGGCAGGACGAAATGCACTTTGCCGGCAACCGTTTTTTTGTCGCCGCGAATCCGCTGCACGATGTCTTCGCCGCGGCTGTTCACCTCCGGCAGCGGTGAGTAGGCCAGGACGCAAGATACGATCCGTTGTGCCAATTCGGGAGAGGTCTTGCGAACGGCTGTGCCGATCATCGCCGCCGCTGCCATGCCCCAACCAACGGCTTCGCCGTGGAGGAAATGACGGTAGGCTGTGTCCGCCTCAAGCGCGTGGCCAATGGTGTGGCCGAAATTGAGAATGCGGCGCAGATTGGACTCCTTTTCGTCTGCGGCGACAACTTCCGCCTTAATGCGAGCGCAATCATGAATTACGCGTTCCATTACCTCAAGATCCCGCGCGAGCAGCTTCTCACGTTCTTCTTCCATCACTTCGAATAGCTTACGATCGCGAATTACTCCCGACTTAATAACCTCGAACAATCCTGCACGAAACTCCCGGTCCGGCAAAGTGGTCAGCAGTTCAGGATCGGATAGAACGGCGCGCGGCTGATGAAAGGTACCCAGCAAGTTCTTGCCAGTGCGGAGGTTCACTCCGGTTTTGCCGCCAATCGCGGCGTCCACTTGCGCAAGTAGCGTGGTCGGAATCTGAAAGAACTCGACGCCGCGCATATAGATGGAGGCAAGCATTCCCGCGAGATCGCCGACAACTCCGCCGCCAAAAGCGATCACCGCGGCATTTCTATCGGCGCCTTTCGCGGCCATGCGCTCGGCAAGGCTCTCGACGGTAGTGAAGGTTTTGCTGCGCTCACCATCCGGCATCTCCAGCAAAGTAAAGTCCAACTTCGCGCTCGTAAGGCTTTCCTTGAGCCGGTCGCCCCAGAGAGACAAAACCGGGGCGACCGTGATGACAAAGCAGCGCGATTTCCTGCTGGGCAGCAGCTTCGAGATCATCTTTCCGGCCTGGGAGAGGATCCCGCGTTCGACGAAAATCGGATACGACGACGAGGCCAGTTTGACCGTGATCTTCTTCACGCGACCTCATCATATCGCAGAGCCAACAACGCCTTGCGGCTGGGTTTCACGGCAAATCTCGCGTGCTAACATCGAATTTTCCCTTTGATGCCTGCAGTTCCAGCAGAGACAGACTTCGTTGTAGTCGGCGGTGGTATTGCCGGACTTCGTGCGGCTATTGGGTTGGCCGACGCGGGACGCGTGCTCGTGGTCAGCAAGCAGGAAGTCACGGAGAGCAACACGCAATATGCACAGGGCGGGATCGCTGTTGCTCTGAGCGATGATGATGAAGTCGGGCTTCATCTTCAAGACACGATCGAAGCAGGCGACGGGCTGGTAAACGTCGAGGCGGCGCGGGTGCTCGTTGAAGAGGGTCCGCGTCGCATTCAAGAACTGATTGATTGGGGAACGCAGTTCGATCGCAGTGGAAGCCGATTAACCTTTACGCGCGAAGGAGCGCACAGCCGCTCCCGTATTCTGCACGCGCACGGCGACTCCACCGGGCGGGAAATTGGGCGGGCGTTGGTTGCTAAAGCACGAACGCTGGAAAACGTGCAGTTCACAGAATTCGAGTTCACCGCCGGGCTTTGCAGCGACGGCGATCGGGTAATCGGAGTGTCGCTTCTTTCACCCGATGGGAAGCAGCACGTCGTGAGTAGTCGAGCTGTCTTGTTGGCAACTGGAGGCGCGGGGCAGGTTTATTCGGACACTACGAATCCGGGCGTTGCGACCGGCGACGGGATCGCGATGGCCTATCGCGCCGGAGCGATGATCGCCGACATGGAATTCTTCCAGTTTCACCCCACGGCCTTGTCGCTGCCGGAAGCTCCCAGATTCTTGCTGTCGGAAGCTCTTCGTGGGGAAGGAGCTTTGCTGCTTAATCCTGCGGGGCAGCGTTTCATGCCGCGCTATCACACTCTTGCGGAGCTGGCGCCTCGAGACGTAGTAGCGCGGGCGATTGTGACCGAAATTGCGAACAGCTCCGTGGTTCCGGATGTTTGTTATCTCGATCTTCGACATCTTGATCCGGCTCAAGTCCGCGAGCGCTTTCCGCGGATCTATGTCACGTGCAAGCAATACGGCGTCGACATCAGTACCGATTTGGTACCAGTCCGCCCCGCAGCCCACTACTTGATGGGCGGCATCAAAACGGACTTGTCTGGGCGAAGTACGATTGCGGGCCTCTATGCTGCGGGTGAGACGGCATGCACGGGAGTGCACGGGGCCAATCGACTGGCAAGTAATTCACTTCTTGAAGGGTTAGTTTTTGGAGCTCGAGCAGCGGATGCAATGCGCACGCAGAGTGGCACAACCACGGCGAGGAAGAGCGTTGAGCCCTCTTCTTCCACCTCCGAAGTTACGAGCCTTTCAGATCTCAAGTGTGAATTTCGCCGGGAGATGTGGGAACGTGCCGGCGTCGTTCGAAGTGGAAACAGCCTGAAACAATTGATTTCGGACATTTCGGGTTGGCAGGCTGCTGTGCCGGCCATCGCTACGCGCGAGAGCATCGAACTGCAGAATCTTCTGCTGGTGGGTAAGCTGGTAGCGGAATCAGCTCTTGCGCGCGAAGAGAGTCGCGGAGCTCACTTCCGCAGCGACTTCCCACAACGGGATGATGCGAGTTTCAGGAAACATTCAGTCGTAACCAACGGCACAGTATCATTCCAATAACGCGAAAACCCCTGAATCCACTCTCTTGAGGACGTGCGCAAACGGTCCGTGTCTCGCGGAAACTGTTACACTCACGTTTCCGCAATGCCCAGCGTCGCCATCATTTCTAAGCCTAACAAGCCAGAGCTGAAAGAAGTCCTCTCCGGCATTATTGAATGGCTGCAGGCGCACAAGTACGAGGTGGTGCTCGATCCCGATTCGGCCAGCTACATCAGCGGGCACAAGCAGGCGACGAGAGAGAAGCTGTGCGAACATCGGCCGGAGTTCGCCGTCGTGCTTGGAGGAGACGGCACGTTGCTGGCTGCTGCGCGCGCCGTGGCGCATTCCGGAATCCCGCTGCTTGCAGTGAATCTTGGTTCTCTCGGGTTTCTTACCGAAGTTTCCCTGGCCGAGCTGTACTCGCATTTGCGCAGCATCACCGATCGTTGCTGCCAAATTGAGGAACGGTCGATGTTGCATTGCCGCCTCATTCGCAATGGGAGGGTTCACGATGAGTATGAGGCCCTGAATGATTTGGTGCTGAAAGGCACCGCTGCCCGTCTTGCCGATTTTGAGTTGAGCGTGAATGGACGGCGCGTCACCGAATACAAAGCAGACGCGGTGATCGTAGCCACGCCCACCGGATCCACTGCCTACTCTCTGGCTGCCGGAGGTCCCATTTTGGTACCTTCTGTGAAAGCGTTTCTGATTACGCCGGTCTCTCCGCATGCGCTTACCCATCGTCCCCTCGTTGTGGAGGAGAGTTCAAAGATTAGCGTGGTCGCTTCACTCGGGCCGGAAGAAGGGTTTCTGTCCATTGACGGACAGGTGAGCGTTCCAATTCGAACCGGGGATTGTGTCGAATGTGAGTTGGCGGAGTACCGTGTAAAGCTAATGCGGGAAAAGAATGGTCAAAAGTTTTTCGATGTCCTGCGCACAAAACTGCATTGGGGAGAGAGATAACTTGGGTACTGATGGGTTCGTTCCTGCTGGGTCATACTTTCGTAAAGGAAGACGCTGTATTCTCCCTCTGCTTCTATTCGCAATGGCACTCGCTTCATACGCGCAAACGCATCCAGCGGCCGAAACCATCATCACAAATGCGAACGTCTGGACGGTGGATCGCAACCATCCCCAGGCGGAGGCAGTTGCTATTTTGGGACAGCGGATTGTCGCAGTCGGAACTTCGACCGAGCTGGACGGCTGGCGCGGTCCGCAAACCAAAATCATTGACGCAGGCGGCAAGCTGCTGCTTCCCGGGTTCAACGACGCTCACGTCCATTTCGTACAGAGCGGCTTTCAGCTTGATCAGGTCCAGCTCACCGACGCCAGGACGCGCGAACAGTTTGTTTCGCGCGTTGCCGCGCAGGCAAAGAAGTTAAAAAAGGGAGAGTGGATGCTTGGCGGCGAGTGGGATGAACAGAACTGGACACCGGCCGATCTTCCCACGCACGATTGGATCGATGCAGCTACGGTGGACAATCCTGTTTTTATCGAGCGCCACGATGGACATGAGGCGCTGGCGAATGCGCTGGCGATGAAGTTGGCTGGAGTAACGGCCAGTACGAAAGCCCCGCCTGGCGGCGAGATTGTGCACGACGCTCAAGGCAATCCGACGGGAGTATTTAAAGATGCCGCTCAGGGTCTCATCGAAAAGGCCATTCCCGAACCGGGCCTGGAAGCCCGAATCAAGGCAAGCAAGCGTGCGCTTGAGTACGCGGCATCACTCGGCGTCACCAGCGTGCAGGCGATGGTTCCGGATTACCAGGACATCGAGGCGTTCTCAGTCCTGGCCGACCGAGGCGAGCTTACTTCGCGTATTTACACAGCTCCTATTGAAACTCACTGGCGTGACCAGGCCCATATCGGCATCCGTCATGCGTTCGGCTCTGACTTCCTGCGCATGGGTGCGGTGAAAGGTTTTGCCGACGGCTCGCTCGGCTCAACGACCGCGTATTTCTTCGAACCGTATGTTGATGCACCGAACACACGCGGTTTGCTGTCGAGCGAGATGCAGCCGATCAGCGGAATGCGCGACCGTCTCACCGGCGCAGACAAAGCCGGTTTGCAGCTCTGCATCCACGCCATAGGAGATCAGGCGATCTCGATTGTGCTCGACATCTTTCAGGACATCGAAAATGCTAACGGCAGCTCCGATCGGCGGTGGCGGATTGAGCATGCCCAGCATGTAGCTCCCAAAGATCTGCAGCGCTTTGCCGCCCTACACGTGATTGCCTCGGTGCAGCCGTATCACGCAATCGACGATGGGCAATGGGCGGAGCGCCGCATCGGTCCAATCCGGGCCAAGACGACTTACCCATTTCGTACGTTCCTTGACGACGGCGTTAAGTTGGCCTTTGGAACCGACTGGCCGGTCGCGCCGGTGAATCCCATGCTGGGCCTCTACGCCGCCGTCACTCGGGCCACTCTCGACGGCAAGCATCCGGGCGGCTGGGTTCCCGAGCAGAAGATAAACATCCAGGAGGCGATCGAGGCATACACGCTCGGCTCCGCCTTCGCCGAGTTTCAGGACAAAGAGAAAGGCTCGATCACACCAGGCAAACTGGCTGACCTGATACTCGTGAGCGATAACCTCCTGAAGATCGATCCTCGCGCTGTTCGCGATGCAAAAGTGGAAATGACAATGGTCGGCGGAAAGATTGTCTACGGCGGACCGCCACAGTAGCTGCGACGAAGGCGGCAATACTTCGTTAGTCCATTGGTGAGTGTGCTCGCGCGCCTGCTCGAGCTTTCGCGTGCTATTCTGCCCTCAATATCCCTGAGGCCCGACGTGCGATCTCTGTCGCTTGCTGCAGCTCTTCTCTTGTCGTCATTAGCTCACACCCAAAACGGCAACTTGGATGCTTTGATCGAAGCAGGCCACTTCAAGCAAGTGGCGCGCGCCCTTGAGCCGACTAAAGCTCATGATCCGGAAACCTTGTACCTGCTCTCCAATGTGAAGCAGGCCTTCGGCAAAACCGAAGAGGCCGTTCATTATGCCGAAGAAGCTGTTAGAGCAGATCCGAGTCGCGCTAAGTACCACCTGCAGCTTGCGAGCACGCTAAGCGATGAGGCAGAAAAGGCGGGGATGTTTAAGAAAATGTCACTCGCCGGGCGAATCCGTTCCGAATTGGAAACGGCCGTCAAGCTTGAGCCCAAGAATACTGACTGTTTGATGGGCATGATGATCTTCTACGAACAGGCACCCGGTATTGCGGGTGGCAGTAAGGATAAAGCGCGCAAGACAGCCGAGGAGATCGGTCGTATCGACGCTTCGAAGGGATTTCTGGCCCAGGCTAGACTGGCCCGCGACAATAAAGAGAACGACAAGCTGGAAGGCCTTTATCTCAACGCTGTGAAGGCCGATCCAAAGAGCATCGAGGCTCTTCTGGCCCTCGCCGGCTTCTATGCATCTGACGCGCAGAAGAAATACGACGACGCAGCGAGATATGCTCAGCAAGCCTTGGCGCTCGACCGTACGCGCGCTGCTCCTTACGTTATCTCTGCCGAAGACTTTGTTTCTAAACAGAGTTGGGAAAAGTTGGAGGCGGTGCTTTCCGAGGCTGAGCAGGCCAATCGCGACGATCTGAACCCCTTCTACCAGGCCGGTAAGACATTGTTGCAATCGAACGAAGAACTGTCGCGTGCCGAACGTTATATGCGAAAGTACCTGTCGCAGGAACCTGAGGCGCAAACCCCTCCTCTGGCTGCGGCACATTGGCGGCTTGCTCTCATACTGGAAAAAGAGGGCCGCAAGGACGATGCCATCAAGGAACTTGAGAATTCGCTGCGCCTGCAGCCAGACTTTGAGAATGCGAAGAGAGACTTGAAGCGTTTGAAAGGATGAGACATGAACAGTCTGAGCTGGATAGACGGCATTCGCTTGTGGACCATAATCTTTTTGGTACTGCTTGGGTTTGGATTGATGATGAAGCCGGAAAACCAGGGAGGTGTTCTGATTGGCTCGGCGATTGCAGCGTTGGGATTATCTTGCACGGCTCAAGTCTGGATGGGACTCGTAGCTGGGCTGAGGCAACGCTAGCGTCCGAAGAGTCGCACTACCGCCTGCGCCAGGCCTTCCATGGTGAATTCGTCAGCTTCTACGTGAACCGGCAAGCCATACTCGCGAAGCGTTTCTGAGGTAACTGGACCAATCGAAGCAAACTTTACTTTGCTCAACTTTGCCGGAACGTCAGTTCCCACAATGATCGACAGGAAGTTCTTCACTGTCGAGGAGCTGGTGAATGTGATCGCATCCGGCACAGAGTTCCCAAAGGCTTCCAGCATGCGCTCCTTGGCCCCATGCGGCACTACCGTCTGATAGGCCTCGACGACTTCGACTTCGGCTCCAGCATCGCGCAATTGCTGCGGAATCACATCGCGCGCAATTTTGGCACGTACCAGCAGCACCTTCTCTCCTTTCACTTGCTTGCGCAGCGAGCGCACCACCTCCTCGGCAACGTAGCGTTGCGGGACAATGTCCACTACGAGACCGTGGTCCTGAATGCGCTCTTCCGTAGCCGGCCCGATGGCAGCAATCTTCAGATGCTGCAAAGAATCGACACTCAGACCAAGAGGTTCAAGACGGGAAAAGAGCGCTTCTACTCCATTCACGCTGGTTAGAATCAGCCAGTCATATTGCAGGATGTTGTTGAGCGCAGTGTCCAGCGCGGCGAATGAATCCGGAGGACAAACTTCGATCACGGGAGCTTCGACGACCTCTGCGCCAAGCTGTCGGAGTAAGGAGGAGAGTCCCTCAGCCTGTTTGTGCGTGCGCGTGACCAGGATTCGGTGTTTGGCAAGCGGGCCGGCGGTCACCAACTCCGCTACACGATGCGCTTCGGGATCGGTCGCTTGCTTTTTCGCTTTCATCGCTGACTTGCAGAATACTACGGCTGCTGAGGAAGTGAAGCTTCGCGACCGTATACGGCCTCCAAAATCCGCTGAGCGCCGCGGGCAAGCAGCGCGAGCGCGACTTCGGTCCCAAGTTTCTGCGGATCACCTCCGGCGCTCTCTTCGCGCACCAGTTGCTCGCCATCGGGACTCGCAACCACAGCTTGTAAATGCAGTCCCTGTTCTGATGCCTGTGCATAAGCGCCGATAGGCACCTGGCATCCGCCACCTAGTGCATTCAATGCTGCGCGCTCGCACTCGACCGCAGCACGCGTTTGGCAGTCGTCCAGAAACTTCAGGGCGTCAGTCGTCTGATTGTCGTCCGCGCGACATTCGATCGCCAGAGCCCCTTGGCCCGCCGCAGGACATAGCTCTTCAGGCGGGAACAAGTGGCGCACGTGCATGCCAAGCTCTAATCTGGCCACGCCGGCAGCGGCGAGGATAATTGCATCGAACTCTCCGGATTGCAGCTTACGCAGCCGGGTGTCGACATTGCCGCGTAGAGGAACAACGCTCAGATCGGGGCGGAGTGCATGAAGCTGTGCCTGCCTGCGGAGGCTGCTGGTGCCCACTCGCGCACCACTAGGAAGCGCGTCCGGTCGCGAATATTTTATCGATAGGAATGCGTCCCGAGCGTCAGCCCGCGTCGGAATAGCAGCAATCGTGAACGCAGGCGCGAGTTCAGTGGGCAGATCTTTAAGGCTGTGCACAGCAAGATCGATCTTGCCGGCGGCCATTGCTTCTTCGATTTCTTTGGTAAACATGCCCTTAGTTCCAACTTTGGCAAGGGCCACGTCGGTGATCTTGTCGCCGGTGGTCTTGATCACGTGAATCGAGACTTGGTGGCCCCGACGCTGGAGCAGTTCAGAGACGTGATTCGCCTGCCAGAGGGCAAGCTGAGAGCCACGGGAGCCAATGCGGAGATGAGCCATCAGCCTCGCGATACGGATTTTTGTGATGGAGCTTCGTTGGGCTGGGGGGAAGATGAGCTAATTTCGTTCGCGGATCCTTGCGAAGGGGAGTGAGAGTCCCCTGTACCATTCCGACGCATGATGTCATCCTCCACGCCAAACAGCGTGCGCAGCAGTTCCGCGGCGGCAGTTAATTGCTCGGATCCAGTCATTGTCTTGAGCGCAGTTACCGAGGGGTGAAGGATCTTGTTCACAATCCCGCGAGTAAGATTTTCCAGCGCGATCTGTTGCTCAGGAGAGAGCGAACCGAGCTTGGATCGCATGCGTTCGATTTCCTGCTGCCGGATGCGCTCGACTCGATTCTGCAATGCGACGATCGTCGGCACCGCGTCTAAACTTTGCATGCGGCGGCGAAAACGCGCAACCTCTTCTTCGACCAGCAACTCGGCGCGCTCTGCTTCGCGCCCCCGGTCGGCTACATTCGCTTCGACCACCTGCTGCAGATCGTCGATGTCATAGACAAAAATGCCTTCCACGTGGCTCATAGCAGAGTCCACGTCGCGGGGAACGGCGATGTCGATGAAGAACATCGGACGATTTCTGCGCCGCTGCATGAACCGTTCCCCATGCTCGCGGCGAAAGATCGCGTGCGGAGCTCCGGTCGAGGTGATCACGATGTCGGCCCGATCGGCGGTTTCGTAAAGACGTTCGAATTGTATGGCGCTGCCGCCAATTCGCTCGGCCACTTGTTGCGCGCGCCCATAGGTCCGGTTCGAGACGAGGATCGCGCCCGCTCCGTGTGAGCGCAGATGACGGGCCGCCAATTCGCTCATCTTCCCCGCGCCCACTAAATACACGTTTCGGCCCTGCAAGCTGCCAAAGATTTTCTTAGCCAACTCTACCGCGACCGATGCAACAGAGACGGCAGAGCTCCCCACTGCGGTTTCCGTGCGGACGCGCTTTGCGACGGCGAGAGCGCGGGTAAGCAGCGCGTCAAGGTTGGTTTGAACTGATCCCACCGCTTTCCCAATATGGTACGCATGTTTTACCTGGCCAAGGATCTGTGGCTCGCCGACGATCATCGAGTCGAGGCTGGCAGCCACGCGGAATACGTGTCGAACCACGTCATCGCCACCGTATTCGTACAAGTGCCCGCGAAGATCGGAGGGGTCGGTCATCAGATACTCGCGGAGGAAACCGTTTAGATCGACATGGTTCTCCGAAGCCAGCACGAATTCCACTCGATTGCAGGTAGAAAAGACAACACACTCGCGCACGTCGGTGTACTCGAGCAGCTTGCGCGTGGCTTCTTCCAGGCGCCATTCCGGGATTGCTAGGCGCTCCCGTACTTCGATCGGCGCGGTCTTGTGGTTCACGCCAGTGAGCTGAAGGTTCATCGCGATACGAACCTGTGCATGCCGCTGAAGTAATTCGCCGCCCAAACGCTCAGAGCGGCAGCAAAGGCAAATGCCGAAAGTAAGGCTGCCCGCCGTCCACGCCATCCGGAACTCCATCGCGTGTACAGCATGAGCATGTAAACGCCCCACATCAGCAGGCTGAGAATGACCTTGGGATCGAGGAAATACTTGCTGCCGTATTGAGCCTGAGCGATCACCGAGCCCGCGACCAGTCCCAGCGTCATGAAGGGAAAGCCTATGAGAAGCAGTTTGTAACCGATCCTGTCGATTGTTTCCAGCGCAGGCAACTTACCCGCGATGCCGTTCAGGTCTTTTCGCTTGAGTCCGCGCTCATGCAGAAGATAAAGAACGCTGGCGATGAAGCTGAAGAAGAGTGCCGAATATCCTGTCAAGATCAGAACGATATGCGTATAGATCCAGCCGCTGCGCAAGAGCGGGGAAGCAAATTGCGGCGCGCCCTGGGCCAGTGCCGCAGACAAGGAAAGAAGGAACGCGATCGGCAAGACAACAATGCCCGGCGAGGTGGTTCCGTAAAGGTAATAAACGCCAATGAACAACAGCATCATCAGGAATGCCAGCAGCGATTCCGACTGATGCAGCGGCATAGTTGCCATGCTTCCGGAAACGAAAGCCTCGACCAGGGCGACGCAGTGCAGAGTAACGGCGATTCCGGCGATGGGAAGCGTAGTCCGGGAGATAATCTCCCGTTTGCGCACTAACGCCGCAAGAGCGTAGATCAAGCTCAATCCATAGAGAGCAACGGCAACTCGTAGCCAGAATAGGGACATTGAGAGCGTAGCCGCGGGGCAAAAAACCGTACCCGCTGGACAATGATTTATGGCGGACTGTATCACAGATTATACGGTCGGCCTGAAAGCATGAACTCGGGATTTAGACGGCCGGCTACCAGGCTTTGTGTGGCAATAACCCCTAGTCCAGATGGATCACATGATGATCCCTGCACTCTGGCCGGTATTGCTCGAGGAGAGCATCGATCAAATCGGGACCGTATTTTCCGAGAAAATAGACGCCGCCGATTCTTCTTTCCTGTAATTCCTTATCGGGAAAAAGCATTGTGCTGAGAAGGCTGCCATGTCGCTCGACCACTTGGGTGCGTTGCAGATGAGCTTTGGCGGCACGAGCTTCCAGATGGTCGAGTTGATAGCGCATTTTGCTTGCGGCATTTTCCCCGGCTTCCGCCACAGTCGCATCGACCTTCTTGAGGGAGTTGATCAAGCCGGCCAGAAGCCTGTCGAGATGCTCCCGAGTGCGATCAAAGTCATCTTTGATGTCGGCAGGAACGGTTCGTCGCGCCAAGAGAGCGAGAAAAGTGTCCCTGGGCTGAAGGACATCCCGCAGTTCGAGCCCGTATTTGCGCATCCAGCTCGAGAGGCGCGGCTCCGCCAGCGTCGCCGAGAAGCGCGGCCACAGTGCGGTCGTGCGGCCGAGCACTTCTGAGTAAACGATTTCCGCTTGTGCAAAGTAGGCGGCCTCCGCGGGGCCGGGAATATATGCAGCAGTTGGAAGCAAATAATCCTGGAGGACCGGCCGCAAGAGCACATTGGGACTGAACAGTTCCGGATTGGAACGAACTTTTCTCTGTAGTTCCTCGTTCGTCCACTGCTCCGCATCGGCCGCAAAGCCGCCATTTCTCCGATGAACCGCAACGCGGCTTTGGTGTTTAACAATGAAAAGCAGTGTTGACGACGCGGTCACATTGACCTGGGCGTGATACCCGGCTGCTTCCAACTCTCGGTTTCGCTCCAGAATCGCAGACGTGAGTTCTTCGGCTTTCTCCACGGCAGCTGCGAAAACCGGGGCGCCGATCTCATGCAACTCCGGATCCGACGATTCCAGCAGAATCAATCCATAGCGCGTAAACAATCCCGTCATCAGTTCAGCAAATGCCTGCGCAAACGTTTGTCCGGAGCGATAGCACTCGCGCACAACACCGAGAGTTTCCGAGTCGCCAATCAGTTTT
>JAFAUE010000400.1 GCA_019243475.1 Acidobacteriota bacterium
GCCCATGACGATAAAGCTCCTGATAGCTCTCGCGGCGATGGCGGCGAGCGCACTGCCACAAACCACGGGCAGGTTGGCGAACTCGATGTCCGCGGCTGACAAGGCGGTCGTCGTAGTCACGCCGGACTGGGACGCGGTGCAAGGTACGCTGCAACGATACGAACGGGCTCATGGCACGTGGCAGCAGATAGGCGCTGCCATCCCGGTTGTCGTGGGCCGCAGCGGAATGGCGTGGGACCCGCGCATTGCCCGCGCGTATCCAGGCGTGGACGCTGGTCCGATCAAGCATGAAAGTGATGGTCGATCGCCCGCAGGCATCTTCCATCTAAAGCAAGTTTTTGGATTCAGCGCTTCCCTTCCCGGCGTCGACAACTACCTGCCGATCGCGGCCGGCACCGAGTGCGTGGACGATATCCATTCGCGCAGCTACGCCCAGATCGTCGATCGGCAAAAAGTCGCGACCGTAGATTGGAACAGTTCAGAAAAGATGCGTGACGTGCCCGGTTATCGCTGGGGCGCGGTCGTGGACTACAACATGGAGAACACCGTTCCCGGCGACGGCTCCTGCATCTTTCTGCACCAATGGAGCGGTCCCACGAGCGGCACGGCGGGGTGCACAGCAATGTCGAGTGCCGATGTGGAAACGCTGATTCACTGGCTGGCAGATGACCGCCAGGCAGTACTGGTGCAGCTGCCTCGAAGCGAGTACCAGGCTCGCAGAGGGAAATGGCATCTACCGTGAATCTCGCCAGACGAGGCTTCCGGCGCTCGGGCTGCGATTCCGATTGCCCGTTTCTGCAATAAGACAGTAATCTTCTCCGCATGCAACTTACCTGGCTGGACTGGGCGGCGATTGCCGGCTATCTGCTGATCACCATCATCATGGGGTTGTACTTCCGCAGCCGCTCCGGCTCGAGCATGGAGGAGTACTTCGTCTCCGGGCGCTCGGTCTCGTGGTGGCTGGCGGGAACGTCGATGGTGGCCACGACTTTTTCTGCGGACACGCCGCTGCTGGTCACAGGTCTGGTTTACACGCAAGGCATCGCCGGCAACTGGCTGTGGTGGTCATTTCTCCTTTCGGGAATGATGACGGTCTTCCTCTTCGCTCGACTGTGGCGAAGGTCAGGCCTGATCACCGACGTCCAATTTGCGGAGATGCGTTACTCGGGCAAGCCGGCGGCGTTCCTGCGCGGTTTTCGCGCGGTCTATATCGGGCTGCTGATGAATTGTCTGATTCTCGGCTGGGTAACGAAGGCCATGATCAGCATTGTGAAGGTGGTCATGGGCGTGACCGAACATCAGGCCCTGGCGATTTGTATCTTCATCATTATTCCCTTTACGGGACTGTACGTAGCCATCGGCGGACTATGGGGTGTGCTCTGGACTGACCTCTTTCAGTTCGTTCTCAAAATGGGAGTGGTGATTGCCGTCGCGTACTACGGCATTAGCGCGGCGGGGGGAATGCATGGACTCCTGGCCAAGCTGCAGGCAGCTCGGCCGCCCGATCCATCGGTGGCACACGGCAATGCCATCGACTTCTTTCCCGTCTTCAGCCTCGGACTTACGGCGCAGCCCTGGTGGACCTTGCCCGTGATCACGCTCCTGGTTTATCTCGGACTGCAATGGTGGGCATTCTGGTATCCGGGCGCCGAGCCCGGCGGCGGCGGATACATCGCGCAGCGCATCTTCAGCGCGAAAGACGAGCGCCAGGGATTGCTTTCCGTGCTCTGGTTCAACATCGCGCACTATGCTCTGCGACCCTGGCCGTGGATCCTGACTGGACTTGTGGCCATCGTCCTTTATCCGCATCTGAACGCGTCGATTCCCGGACAGCATCCGGAAGACGGTTACATGCTGGTGCTCACGCATTACTTGCCCGCATCTCTGCGCGGACTTGCCGTGGCAGGATTCCTTGCGGCATTCATGTCCACGATCGCCACGCAGCTCAATTGGGGAGCTTCCTATCTGGTAGCGGATTTTTACAGTCGTTTCATTAAGCCTGATGGCTCGCAGCGTCATTATGTGGTCGTGTCACGATTGGTGACGGTGTTTCTCGTCATCTGCGCGGCATTGGTGGCGGCGCAGCTTGCGTCCATTCAATCGGGCTGGCAGTGGGTACTCGAGCTGAGCGCCGGAACCGGGGCGGTGTACTTGCTGCGCTGGTACTGGTGGCGAATCAACGCGTGGAGCGAGATCACGGCGATGATCGTCGCGCTGGTGGTTTCTCTGGCACTCAGATTCGCTCATCCATTCAGCGGAAATGACGCAGTCGTTTTTGCCAAAACTGCCGGCACCACGACCGCGATTACGACTATCGCGTGGATCGTCGTCACCTACCTGACCAAGCCCGTAAGCCAGGAGGTGCTGGTCAGCTTCTATCGCCATGTGCGTCCCGACGTCCGCGGATGGAAGCACATCGCGGCCATCGTGAAAGAAGTAGAACCGACGCGGGATCTCGGCAGGAATCTTGGTCTCTGGGTCCTGGGCTGCGCGATGGTGTATTCGTTCCTGTTCGGCTCCGGCTATGCAATCCTCGGCCAGCCGCTTCGTGGAACTGTGCTGCTGGTGATTGGCGTGGTTTGCCTGCTGGTGATGCTGCGGCAACTCCGGTCGTTCGTGACCGGGCCGGAGCACGAGCGGCACGTCGAAACTGCAGCGTTTCTGGGTCACTAATCACGCCGTAAAAATTGTCGATTGGTTCCAAGTCATCCGTCTTACGGTCAGCAGTCGGAATCTGGTATTACTCAATCGTCATTCATCATTGCAATCACCAGGAGAAAGCATGAGCAAGGTACGGGTGTTGGTTGGCACGCGTAAGGGAGCATTCATTCTTACGTCAGACGGAAAGCGCGATAAGTGGGAGGTCAGCGGTCCACACTTTGCCGGCTGGGAGATCTATCACATGAAGGGATCGCCGGCCGATCCGAATCGCATCTTCGCATCGCAGACCAGCGGATGGTTCGGCCAGGTGATCCAGCGCTCCAGCGACGGCGGCAAGACCTGGGAGACGCCGGGCGGCGGCGTGCAGATGCCCACCGGCGCCGGCATGCCCAAAGGCGAAAGCAACAAGTTCGTGTATGACACCAGTCCCGAAACGGGAAAGCCGCTCACCACCCATCAGTTTTACGACGGCACGCAGCATCCCTGGGAGTTCAAACGGGTGTGGCACCTCGAGCCGTCACTCAGCGATCCGGATACGGTTTACGCGGGGGTGGAAGATGCGGCGCTCTTCCGCTCGACCGACGGCGCCAAGAGCTGGAAGGAACTTTCCGGATTGCGCGGCCACGGCACCGGTCCGCGATGGCAGCCGGGCGCTGGCGGCATGTGTCTGCATACCATCATCATCGATCCCAAAGACCCGAAACGCATGTACATCGCGATCTCTGCCGCGGGAGCCTTTCGCACCGACGACGGCGGCGAGACTTGGAAACCGATTAATAAAGGACTGCACTCGCAGTACATTCCCGACCCGCATGCCGAAGTGGGACACTGCGTTCACCACGTGGCCATGAGCGCGAAGCGTCCGGGCGTCCTGTTCATGCAGAAGCACTGGGACGTGATGCGCAGCGACAACGCCGGCGAGTCGTGGGAAGAAGTGAGCGGAAACCTGCCCACCGACTTCGGTTTCGTGATCGACGTGCACGCACACGAGCCGGAGACGATCTATGTGGTTCCCATCCATAGCGACTCCTATCACTACGTGCATGAAGGCAAGCTGCGCGTGTATCGCAGCCGCAAGGGCGGCAATGAATGGGAGGCGCTCACCAAAGGTCTGCCGCAGAAGGATTGCTATGTGAACGTGCTGCGCGACGCAATGGCTGTGGACTCGCTGGACAAATGCGGAATCTATTTTGGAACAACCGGCGGCCAGGTTTACGCGTCGGCCGACGCAGGCGATAGCTGGACGGCGATCGTAGAGCATTTGCCCGCGGTGCTTTCCGTGGAAGTGCAGACGTTGAAATAAGCTGCTCAGCTGCTAAGCTCCTCAGCTTCTAAGCTGCGCGTGGGGGCGTCGTCGGTTTGTCTGCAGCATCGGCAATGAGCTTTGAGGGCAGACGAAACCGCAGCTCCGGCGTCAACACGCCGGTGTTTAGTAGGAGCGGAGCTTAGAAGCTCAGCAGCTAGCAGCTTAGGAGCTTTTTCATGGTTCGCGTGGAATTGCCGCAACATCTCCGGACGCTGGCGCATGTTGGACGTGAGGTAGAACTTGAAGTCCCGGCCCCGGTGACAACGCGCTCGGTGCTCGACGCGCTCGAGGCGCGTTATCCCATGCTGCAAGGCACGATTCGTGACCATGGAACACTGCAGCGCCGGGCGTTCCTGCGCTTCTTCGCCTGTGAGCAGGACCTTTCCCACGACTCCCCCGATGCTCCTCTTCCCGATGCAGTCGCCAGCGGGAAGGAGCCGTTCCTGATCATTGGCGCTATTGCCGGCGGGTAAAAGAATATTTTGTGTGTGGTCCCTGCCTTTAAAGGACTTAGATCAACAAGTCCCATCGAGGTCCCTATGGGATATCCCATCAAGTCCCTATGGGACCCGATGGGATATCCCATCCGATCCCATAGGGATCTCATGCGACAAAGTTTTCCCCGAAGCCACGACCGGCGGTCTCAAGGACTTGGAGGAGGACTTTCGCTTGCGCGGGCTCGATCTTATTGCTCGCGAGCTGATTGGCAAGTTGCGCCAGCGCTATCTGAAACGCGCGGCGGTCTTCGATAATGCGAATCTCAAGGCCCGAAGCGCCACCTCCGCCATGGTAATGACAATAATCCTGTCCATGCTCGGCAGGTGAACCGCAGGTCTGACCGCTAGGTTTCACATGCCGGCAGCGTTTTGCCTGATTCGCCTTGGTTAGGTGCTTGAGCTTCACGACCCGTCGCGCAGCAGACTCGCGCATTAACGCCAGCTTGATTTTCCGATCGAGCTCATCGTTGAAATCCTCGATATCGGACTCCGACGAAAGCTGATTGATTTCGGCTAGCTCCTCCAGACTAATGTCGGAGATTGGCTCAGTTGGACTTCCTGATCTAATTTCGTCTTTTGTTTCATTCGCTTCGGCGTCAGAGCTAAGAGTTTTCATGAGCTCTTCTTTCAGTAGGTTTGCCATCGGCGGATCTTCCTCTAGTTGAGCTTGCGGCGTTGTTATCGGTTCTTCCTTAACTTCCAGACTGCAGAACTCAGTGGCGTCGCGTCGATCTTCTACAGGTTTGGAGCTTTCCTCCGGCGGGGGCGTGATGCCCAGCAGCACCTGCATCTCGCGCCAGGCGCTTGTGTTGTCTCCTTCGGTCGTCATCCCCCTTGCCACGATTTTTACGTGTATAGGGACGTCGGGATTGTCCGGTGAATACTGTTCGTGAGTCGTGACCAGAACGTCTCCGCCCGGTGCGTGGACGGTCTGCCGAAGGGTGCGATAAGTTGTTTCTGCCATTTAAAGAGCGCCTTTCCTCTGCGGAACAGAGTTGAGAGAGTGCGAAAAAACCAGCACAAAATTTCTGCTACCGAAGATGAGGTGAAACGTCAAGGGGTGGATCGAAATTTTTCAAAATAGCCAGTGCTTTGGGAGCGCGCAGCGCGAAACTCTGGTAGGCCATGTGCGTAAGCCATGGCTGAACATTGTTGGAATGTCCGCGCGGAAAACGCATGTCAATTCCCAAAGGTTCGGTCCGAAGACTGACTCCTGCGCCCGAAACGGAATGCCGCCCTAGTGGGCTCAGCGCATTCTCCATCCATTGCCACGGCTCACGCGCATGGCCTACGAGAGTTCCGCGCTTCGCGCTGGCGTGTAAATGAACCTGTCAGAATGTCTCGCCCGATTGTTTGCTGTTGGTGGGCACACGCTTGGGGCTACGGGAATGCCGCCCTTGCGGGCTCAGCGCATTCTCCATCCATTGCCACGGCTCACGCGCATGGCCTACGAGAGTTCCGCGCTTCGCGCTGGCGTGTAAATGAACCTGTCAGAATGTCTCGCCCGATTGTTTGCTGTTGGTGGGCACACGCTTGGGGCTA
>JAFAUE010000101.1 GCA_019243475.1 Acidobacteriota bacterium
AAGGGTGCGAAGCAATAAGCAATAGGCGATAAGCAAATAAGCGATAAGCAACAGGCCCACAACAACCGGCCAGAAGCGTCTGGTAAAGGCCTTCGAAGGTTCTGGTGTTCTGCTTATCGCTTACTGCCTATTGCCTATTGCTTCTCACCCTATTGCCCAAATTCTGCATCTTACGACTGCTGCAGGAACTCTGAACGCCGTCCTTCGTCAATGAAAACTTCCCGAATCAAAGAAGGCCTTCCCTATCCCCGTGGCGCAAACTGGGACGGTAAAGGCACCAACTTTGCCGTATTTTCCGCGAACGCGACCAAAGTTGAGGTGTGCGTCTTTGACCAGCAGGGCGCCCGAGAGCTCGATCGCATTGAACTGCCCGAGTACACCGACCAACTCTTCCATGGCTATCTTGCCGATATCCATCCCGGAACTTTTTATGGATTTCGCGTGTATGGTCCTTACCAGCCCGATGCGGGACATCGCTTTAATCCGAACAAACTCCTGCTCGATCCATACGCCCGAGCGCATGCGGGAGAGCTGAAATGGGACCCCGCGCTCTTTGGCTATCAGCTTGAGTCGCAGGATGACCTGACTTTCGACGAGCGCGACAGCGCACCCTTCATGCCGAAATGCGTCGTTGTTGATCCCGGTTTCGATTGGCTGGGCGAACCCGGACGCAAGAAGGTTCCCTGGGACCACACCGTGATTTACGAAACGCACGTGAAGGGTTTCACCCGCTTGCATCCGGCGGTTCCTGAAAATCTTCGCGGCAAATACGCCGGGCTCGGACGCAAGGAAGTCGTCGATTACATCCGCAGCTTAGGCGTTACCTCAGTCGAACTTCTGCCGATCCATACCTTCATCAACGACAGCCTGCTCGTCGATAAAGGCCTGGTCAATTATTGGGGATATAACACCATCGGATTCTTCGCTCCCGATCCTCGCTATGCCGCCGACGTTCCCAACAGTCTCCGCGAATTCAAGGAAATGGTCGCGCGATTTCACGATGCCGGACTCGAAGTGATACTGGACGTCGTTTACAACCACACCGCCGAAGGCAATGAGCGCGGGCCAACGCTGTCGTTTAAAGGCCTCGACAATGCCAGTTACTATCGCCTGATTCCCGATCAGAAACGCTATTACATTAACGATACCGGAACGGGAAATACCCTGAACTTAAGCCATCCGCGCGTGCTCCAGATGGTGACCGACTCGCTTCGGTATTGGGTGCAGGAGATGCACATCGACGGCTTCCGTTTCGATTTGGGAACGATTCTGGCGCGCGAGCCCAACGGCTTCGACAACCAGAGCGGCTTTCTCAAAGCCTGTAGCCAAGATCCCGTCCTCGATACAGTAAAACTGATCGCGGAGCCCTGGGACTGCGGCCCCGGCGGATATCAGGTAGGCGGATTTCCCCCGGGATGGTCTGAGTGGAATGATCACTTCCGCAACGGGGTTCGCGATTACTGGCGTGGAGAGACTCCCGCCGTGGCGCTCACGCCGCGTCTCTGCGCTTCGGCGGACTTATTCAATCAGCAGGGCCGCCGTCCCTGGGCCAGCGTTAACTTCATTACTGCGCATGACGGCTTCACCCTTAACGATCTCGTCAGCTACAACGAGAAGCATAACGAAGCCAACAAAGAAAACAATCAAGACGGCAGCTCAGACAATCGTTCCTGGAACTGTGGCGCTGAAGGTCCGAGCGAGGATCCCGGCATCAACGCTCTGCGCGAACGTCAGAAACGGAATTTTCTTGCGACGCTGCTGCTCTCGCAGGGCACGCCGATGCTCCTCGCCGGCGACGAGTTCGGACGGACCCAGCAGGGCAACAATAACGCCTATTGTCAGGACAACGAGATTAGCTGGCTGAATTGGAATATCGACGACGAAGGCAAGCGCATCATCACCTTCGTCCAAAAGCTGACCGGTTTGCGCCACAAATACCCAATCCTGCGCCGCAGCCGGTTTCTAACAGGTGAGTACAACGAGGAGCTCGAGGTCAAAGACGTAACCTGGATCAACGCAAACGGCTCAGAGATGGCGCAGGAAAACTGGAACGATCCCCAGATGCGCTGCTTTGGCATGCTGATCGACGGACGCGCGCAGCCGACCGGCATCCGCCAGCGTGGCCAGGAGGCCACGCTGCTGCTGGTCTTCAACAGTTATCAGGATGTCGTCGAGTTTACTTTTCCGGAATGCACTGGAGGCAAGCGCTGGACCTTGCTGATCGACACCAATCTCGAAGAGGATCGAAACGAAACCTTCTCGACCGGCGACAAGTATCAAGTGACCAGCCGCTCCTTGCTGCTGTTCCAGCTTGAACCAGGATCGTAGAAGGACGCTACGGCCCGGCCGACTCTATGCCGCCGCTAGACGTCGCTCGTCACGGTCTGCCGCTTTGAAGTCGGTGAGCGCGAGCACTGCTGCTTCGCTGGCCGCTTGTCCCCAGAACATGCCCGCGACAGCTTCATCTGCAAAACCCAACATCACTGGAGCGGCCGCCGCGGCGATTCCTTGCACGACGTCTACTTTGCCGTGGGTTTCAAAGCTGATCGGCTGTCGTCCATCACCCCAGTAATCGGTAAACATCGAGAGTCCGAGCACGGCGGCTCCATTGGCGATGGCGGCAATGGCCGCCCGTTTATTGTTCTTCCAAGCTGCTCCCGCCGTAACAAAGTAGTGCGCCACCACAAGATAGTCGATCACTGCGTGCGCCGTCGGGGAGATCACTTTGGGCGCTCGTTCAAAAAGGGGATTGTCGATTATCGGATTAGCCATTGTTTTTTTGCCCTCCACGGCTATCAGATGTTTCGCTGCCGCTGAAGGTAGTCAAGCACAAGAGGACTCGATGAACTTTACAGCGTGGAGCGCCGAATGCGTCGTCGCCGGTGTTCCTGATTCCGAACAGCCGCCTCAAGCCGCCTTACGCGGATCTCCGAACAAAGATCTCAAGAGAGCGAGCAGCTCTTGTGGCTCATGGCTGGATAATTGATGAGCTGAACGATCACAGCGATACGTCCGGTTAGGAGAGAGAACGATTATCGCCATGGATGGTTTGACTTCGCGAGCTGCTCTAATGGGCTTCTCGCAGTCCTCGACTTCGGCGACGATTGCTAGAGCATCCGCGTTCGGATAGAGCTTCAGAAGCTCAACTCCTTCAGCGGAACTATACGCCGTCAACACGTTGAATTTTGCAGTTTCGATGACGAGTTTTTGACCGACAAGGCCTCGTGCGGCTCTGGTTCCACTATGAGGATCGTTGGTCGGGCCATAATTGTTTTGCAACAGCAAGGGGTGTGATGCCCGGTGTTCTGATCGCGAAGCCCAAAATCGACTGCTAGCTTGGCGCCGTCGAATTGCGCCAGAGAATCTGCTGCTTTGGGCAATCATCCGAGAACCCCATAAAAAGTTGGCGCAACTCTGCCTGCGCAAAACCGTTGCCCGGCATCCAATGTGCTGGTAGAAAAGCTTTCTGATGCTTGGCGCCACTCTCCGTTCCAACCAGGTTGACTTCGCCGTCTGGGCGCCGCGACTCGAACGACTCGCGGTGAAGCTGAACGACTCCGTCACCGTGCAGCTTTCCCGAGGCGAAGACGGCATCTTCTCCGGCTCCCACACTGCGAAAGCAGGCGACCGCTACTGCTATGTGCTCGGCGACCGCTGCCTCCCCGATCCGGTATCCCGATATCTACCCGAAGGCGTACATGGACGAACGGAGATCGTCGATCCTGACGCGTTCTTCTGGGGCGACCAAGACTGGGGCGGCCTCAGCTTCCAGGAATACGTGATCTACGAGCTGCACGTCGGCGCGTTTTCCCAGGATGGAACGTTCGATTCTGTAATCCCCAAGCTTCCTTATCTTCGCGACCTCGGCATCACGGCCATCGAAATCATGCCGGTCGCGGCCTTTCCTGGAGCACGCAATTGGGGCTATGACGGCGTTTCCATGTATGCCGTGCAGGAGAGCTATGGCGGTCCT
>JAFAUE010000351.1 GCA_019243475.1 Acidobacteriota bacterium
CGACTTCAACATCACCTGATGAACCAGAGTAAAAATAGCCGTGGTCGCACCGATTCCGAGCGCCAGGGTGAGCAGAGCTGTCGTGGTAAACCCAGGGGATTTGCGCAGTTGCCGCGAGGCATCGCGTAGATCGGCGAGCATTCGTCCCTCCCGATGCAGTTTTTGACGTGGGAAACGCAGGTTGGTTATGGGGAAGTTTTTAAGAAGAGCGATGCAGGTGGCACTCCAGTCTCTACACATTTGCTGCAGCGCGATGACAAGCTTCACGGATCGACCAGGCCGGTTCGGCGAGACGGGGTGTCATGAAGAAAAAGGGCGGCCTGGACGGCCGCCCCAAAATTTCTCTAGTCGTTCGATTATTTGCCGGTGCCCAGCCCGTTCGCAATCGTGAACATTGTGTCCGGAGTCACTGACAACCGCGGAGGACACTGCTGTCCTGGAGCCGGCTTCGGATTACAGGTTGGCGGAATGTAGGTGCCCGGTGGGAAGCGCGCGTCCGCCCACGACATCATGAACTGATTGTCGTTAAGCAGTTCGCTGGAGTTGTAATCACCGAAGTTTGGCGCGGCGTCGGCACGTGCCCTCCAGGTGGTGGATACATCGGTTTGCTCGACGTTGTGTCCGAAGGTGGCGCCGCCATCGTGCGAAACCGCGGCCCATTCGTCGGTGAACTCGTTGAATGTGGGATCAACTCGACGGTCCGTCCAGCCTACAAACACCCAGTTGTTTTTATTCACCTGCGCGCTGGAAAAGACGTGGCTGGTTAATCCGTCGTCGTCATTCACTTTCACCGGCGTCCAGGTCGTACCGTTGTCATGGGAACTGGCAAGAATAATGTCTGCCTGTTTGCCCAGAGGACCGGTATAAAACCCGTTGCCTTGCTGGAACGGCGTCTTACCGTTGAAGTAAGTGATATAGACATCCGTGCCGTGAGCTTGTGGAGTGATGTACGGAGCATTGAGGATGGATCTGCGTCCGCGGTTGTAACCGTTTGGTTCGCCTTGCGCGTTCACGTGCTCGACCACAATGGGACTGCTGAAGGTATTGCCATCATCGTCGGAAATCGCTACCTCGATACGATTGTCAGACTCCGGCCCGCTGCCGTTCGCGGCAAACGTCCTCGCCAGATAAGTGACGACAATGCGGCCGGTACCGGTGATGGTCGGCTGCGTACCGGTGTTGAACGTATCGTTAAGGTTGGGCACGATCACTGAAGGCGGCGTCCAGGTGCGTCCGCCATCCTTCGAGCGAACCATCTCCAACGGCGTGGAACCATCCGTTCCGAAACGAACATAACTGAGATAGAGTTCGCCGTTTGCCTGATTGATCGCCAGCCATTCTTTATCCAGGAAATCGGAGGCCTGGTTGCCCACGACGCCCGCAGTCACCGCAACCACTGGCGGCTCCCAAACAATGCGTTCTGACGGGAGGTTCTTAGTGTCGGGCACACCTTGCTGACTGGGATCGTTGACGCAGCGCGTGTTGGAAACGGACTCGATGTTCTGCGGCGGAGCAGTTTGGAACTGGCCTCGATTTACGGCAACGGTTCCGATAGCACCGGGCGCCGGATTCCCAGGAGGGGAATAAAGCGAGGAATAGTAAAAGGTGCCGGCCGGCTGGTTGACCGTGGTGCCGTCCGCCAACACAAACGTGCGCGCGCTCTGATCGACTACGAGGACCGGATCACCGAAATAATGGTCGGAAGTAGGATCTGTGAAAAAGGAATGGCTCTTTACTAGCGGAGGAAGTCCGCTGCCGTCAATCCAGGTATTGCCTCCGTTGACGGAATATGAGTATCCCGATAGTCCCTGGGTGTTGTCGTAGAAACCATATGAGTCGTTGTAACCCAGCACCAGATACTTGCCGAAGGCGGCGATTTCCGTCTCGCTTTGCACCGTGCGTGCGCGAGAAGGTGGCGGGGGATCCAAACACGGATCGTTGACAAACGTGTTACCGCCACGACCGTGGTCATGGTATCCAGGCTGCGGATTTCCGCCGGCAGTATCGCCAGCAGCAGGACCAAAATGGGCCATCTCGGCGCCGGAGGAGAGCCCCTCTCCAGTGTCGGGACTCTTTAAATCTTCGAGTGTCTGTGACCACATACTGCTGGTTAGAAAAAGCAACGCGGCGGCAAGGAGGGGAAGTCCTCTTTGGCGCAAACAGGGGGGAAGTGTCATACGTGCTCCTGGGGGTAAGTTTCGACAGCATGAACGTGCGGAAGCTGCAGGATTTCGCAGCCTAACGATGGGAAGAAAACCTGCAAAAGACACTTTGCAGGCGTTAACTAAAGAGTAAACCTGCGTTCGGGGAAAGCGCAAATTCGGTGTAGCTGGATCAAAGCATAGAGATTTAAGGCAGCGCGAAGGCAATCAGCGCGTCGTTCAGCGGCTCCTGTTCAATCTTGGCGTGACCGCCTGCGGCGATCACTACATATTGTTTCCCGTTGATCTCGTAGGTCATGGGAGTGGCGTGCCCGGGCGCGGGCAACTGGGCCTTCCAAAGTTCCTTACCGGTTTCCGCGTCGAAGGCGCGGATGTACGGATCGAGCGCGGTGCCGGCAACGAACACCAGCTTGCCCGCAGTCACGATCGGACCACCAAGCGTGAGATTTCCCGGCGGCAATCCCTCGTGCCATGAACCCAGCGGGACTTGCCACTTGATCGTGCCGCGCATCATGTCGACCGCCGTCAACGTTCCCCAAGGCGGCGGGATGCAGGGAATAAACTTCGGAGAGAACAGCGGACGGCGGAACATCGCGTAGGGCGCGCCGATCTGCGGTCCATATTCGCCATCTTCGGAGATGCGCTCGTTGGTGCGCTTGCCCCGCTGATCGAAGTCCGCACGCGGAATCAGCCGCACCTTAAACGGCAGATTGTTTACGTTTGCGAACAGCAGGCCTGCATTCGGATCGAAGGCGTAGCCGCTCCAATTCATGCCGCCAATATTTCCCGGCACAGATAGCGTGCCACTGACGCTGGGCGGCGTAAAAATTCCATCCAGATGGAGGCTCTCCAGCTGTTTGCGGCACGCGTCGCGCTCTTCCGCGTTGATACCCCACGCGTCGTCTGCGGAATATTTCTGTTTCACCAACGGCGGCGGAGCGACAGGAAACGGTTGTGTCGGCGAAGCGCGTTCTTCGGGAATGTCGCTTTTGGGAACGGACCGTTCCTCGACAGGAAAGATCGGTTTGCCGGT
This sequence comes from Acidobacteriota bacterium, assembly GCA_019243475.1. Classification (GTDB taxonomy): domain Bacteria; phylum Acidobacteriota; class Terriglobia; order Terriglobales; family Acidobacteriaceae; genus Gp1-AA112. The sequence goes on from JAFAUE010000351.1 coordinate 3,196, forward strand.
GTCGCGATCCAGCACGAACAGGAATCCCGTCTTGTCACCGATGATGACCGCCGGTACCTTCTTGCCGTCGTGTTCAAGTGTCGCCAGCAACGGCGGCGATGCCACGTCGTAATCCCAAAGATCGTGGTGCACGAGTTGGAAGCCCCAAACAAGTTCGCCGGTGGCAGCACGCAGCGCCACGACCGAGTTCGCCCACTTGTTGTCGCCCGGGCGATCGCCGCCGAAGAAGTCAGGACTGGCGCTGCCGGTGGGAACGAATATGAGATGCCGCTCCGGGTCGACGGTCATAATCGACCAGGCGTTGGCTGCGCCGCTCTTCCACTTCGCGTTTGCCGATGTGTTCGCGGAACTGTTTGGAGTAGATGCGTTCTGCGGAATCGGATCCCAGCTCCAGAGCAATTTGCCCGTACGCACGTCAAAACCGCGCACGACTCCGCTGGGCATGTCGTTGCGCGAATTGTCATCAATCGCGGATCCAACTATGACTATGTCATCCACCACGGCGGGCGGCGAAGTCATGTGATACCAGCCGGCGTGAAATCCGGAAACATCACGCAAGCTCACTTCTCCGCGAGTTCCAAAGTCCGTGCAGGGCTTGCCGGTGGCGGCATCGATCACCACGAGGCGCGCGTCGATAGTGGTTTCAAAGATGCGGCGAACGCATGGCTGGCTCGGTTTCTCGTCTTTATTTCGCCATATGGAGACGCCACGGTTGACGAGCCCGTCGCCCGATTGCCAAGTCGGATCGATTTTAGGGTCGAACGCCCAGCGCTGCTTTCCCGTTTCGGGATCGAGCGCGATGATGCGGTTGAATGGAGTCGTCAGGTACAACGTCCCATCCACCATAATCGGCGTGGTCTCGAAACCGCTGCGCCGCCGCTCGCCTTTGCCGTCGGAGATGTCGCCGGTATGGAACGTCCAGGCAACTTGCAGCTTAGTGACGTTCTCGCTGTTGATCTGCGACAGCGGCGAGTGGCGCATGCCGCCAGCATCGTTGCCGTAGTTCGGCCATTCGGAGGTCTGGGCAAAGAATGCGGGGCAAAGTAGCAGGCACGCAAATGCCGTTAGAGCTTTGTTCATGGCTGCACAAAGCTAACACTCAAGAACGGTGAGGCCAACTTCCGCGGGACGAAAAGAGCGAAAAAAAATAACCCCGCATCGAGCGAGGGAGATTTAAGGCAGCGCGAAGGCAATCAGCGCGTCGTTCAGCGGCTCCTGTTCAATCTTCGCGTGGCCGCCGGCGGCGATCACTACATATTTTGCCTGCGCCCTACGCACAAAGAACAAGGAGTTCGTTGTCTGTCCTCGCAAGATGGGGTTTCCAACAGCCTTTTCTTACGACACGATTGAAGAGCTCATAGAGCACGCTGAGGGAGCTCAGCATCGGTGATGGCGAGCGAGCTCGCCGACTGCCCCGTCCCTGCACGTAAATGCACTCTGTGGTGCACGCCGACTATCTGAACCGACTCTACCGCACGTCTGCTTATCGAGTAACTCCGGCCCCAACCGTCCTTCCGCTATAATTCGCCGTTTCCAACAGGACTCCTTCCATGAAAACTATTGCTCTCCTCGGCTCTCTTTTCACCCTTCTCACGGTCAGCCTCTACGCTCAATCAAATTGCCAGATTGGGAATGATGCCGACTACACGCGGCAGATCCACGAATTCACAACCGAGTCATTTTTCTCGACCGAACTCGTCGATCATCTGCCCTCGAGCTCCTGCGTACCTTCGCCGGAGAAGTTTCTACATCACATCGTCGGTGCGCCCAATGTGCTGGACCATGTCGCCGACATCAATGCCTACATGAGGTTGCTGGAAAAGAGCACGCCTCGGGTGAAGGTTTTCAGTATCGGAAAATCGGAAGAAGGCCGGGAGATGCTGGCGGTTTTTGTGAGCGACGAAGGCAACATTCGCGACCTCGACCGCTACCGCCAGATCACCGCGAAACTCGCCGATCCGCGCGGACTCAACGATCAGGACGCGCAAAAGTTGATCTCAGACGGCAAGCCGATCTACTGGGCGGACGGCAGCATTCACTCTCCCGAAACTGGCGCACCGGAGATGTTGATGGAGCTGGCCTACCGCATCGCGGTCGAGGACACTCCGTTTATTCAGAAGATCCGCAAAGATTCCATCGTGATGATCACCCCGGTAGTGGAAGTGGATGGTCGCGATCGCGAGGTCGACATCTACATGCACCACGTGCATCATCCCGACGAACCACGATACCCGCTTGTGTGGTGGGGACACTATGTTTCGCATGACAACAATCGCGACGATCTCGGGCTCACGCTTGCCCTATCGCGCAACATGCTCAAAGCATTCCTGAATTGGCACCCCACGGTCATGCACGATCTGCACGAATCTGTGCCGTATCTGTACATCATGACGGGAACCGGTCCCTACAACGCCTGGCTCGATCCCATCGTGATCAGCGAGTGGCAGAGTATGGCCTACCACGAGATCGAGGAGATGACGAAGCGCGGCGTGATCGGCGTATGGACTCACGGTTTCTATGACGGATGGGCGCCAAACTATCTGCTCTCGATTGCAAACGGCCATAACGCCATCGGACGTTTTTACGAAACGTTCGGCAATGGCGGCGCGGACACCCAGGTTCGCAAGCTTCAACCTGCGGACACGAATCGTGAGTGGTACCGCCCCAATCCGCCTTTGCCGGAAGTGAAATGGTCGGCGCGCGACAACATCAACATGCAGGAGAGCGCAATTCTCTTCGGCATGAACAACGTCGCGGAAAACAAAGAAACCTTCCTCAACAATTTCTATCTCAAGAGCAAGCGCGCCGTGGCCAAGGCCCGCACCGAAGGTCCGGCTGCATGGGTCTTTCCCGCCGACGATCCACGTCCGGGAGAGCAGGCGAGATTTCTGAATCTACTCGCTCTGCAGGGAGTGGAGATCAGCCGGCTCGATTCCAACGCGCAGGTCTATCCCGCTGTTCAGAAAGAACACCCAAGCGATGCCGACAGCCAATCCATTTCCAGGACTGACGACAAGCAGAAGCCGTCCACCCGCGACAAAGATGTCGGCCTCGATAAGGACGCGTCGCACGATAGCAACAAGCCAACCACTGTCCCCAAAGGCAGCTACATCATTCGCATGGACCAGCCATACAGCCGGTTGGCGGACATGGTACTGGATACGCAGTACTACAACCCGCGTGATCCACGCTCTTAC
>JAFAUE010000504.1 GCA_019243475.1 Acidobacteriota bacterium
CATGCGGGAAACCTGCTCGACGCTTTCGATACCAGCAATCCTGCCATCCAGGTCCGCATCGCGGGCAATGCTGATGGTGAGCCCACTGCCGATAATGTAGAACTCATTTTCCGATGAGTGAAAAATCATCATGCCGCCATCATCTGCAATCACAGCTCTTGCGGGCCACGAGCGCGACAGCGTAGCTTCGAACAGGAATCCTCCTAGAGACACAGTCTGTGTCGGACGCGCACTGGTTGTATGCAGCACCAGTCCGCGCGTCGAACTACTTGCCTGCGCCGCTACGATCAGATCGCGAACGCTGTCTAACAATTCGTAGGTTTGCATCAGCTCAGGTCTGGGATCATCGTCTTTCTGCGGCGGCTTCAGACTATCCACTGCGAATGGGCTAAACCCAAATGCTCGTGCCTGCCCATATACGTAATAAGCGTTGTATGACGCGCTCTCAAGGCGAGCTTCCGGTATGAAGATGGGATTTCCCGCCGCCTGATAACGCTGAACCCAATACTCGAAGTTCGGCCAGTAAATGTCTGGAGAGTAAAAGTCGATGCTGGGCGCCATAGCTCGCCAGACGTCCAAATAATAAGGATGCGGCCCGCCACTCGGGTATTCACCGGCCCTCTCCTGCGGCGCAGGCAATTGAGCATTGACGTACATGGGCAATGCGTATTCGGCCTTTCCGGCGTGAGCAACGGCCTCGATGTACGAGGCATAGCTCCATGCCATAAAAGCTTCGCTTGCGGAGTCGCCGAACATGTCATGCCAATTTTGCCCGCGGTCATTGAAGTGGGACGCAAGTTCAGGCGAGAGCTGAAGACGCTTGTCCGCAAGAGCCCGGACCAGCGTTTCCGGAACCCGGCCGGAAAACAATCGATTCGCCTCGGGCGATCGGTCTCTTCCCTGGCCTAGATAGCCGACTTCGTTTTCGACTTGCACCATCAACACGGTCTGCTGATTCGAATCGGTATCGCGAAGGTGCCGCATGAGCGCGGCGAAAGCGCGGCTGTCGCATCGGCGCGTTTCAGCAGAGAAAGTGGAGAGAATTTCGAGCGGCCTGCCATCGGCGGACTCGGCGCGCGCAAAGCGTTTCGGATCACCCTTAACCCAGGCAGGCGCATATTCGGAAAAAGCATTCTTCCAACTTCCGAACCAAAGCAGGACAAGATGCAGGTTCTGTGCCCTGGCGGATTCGATCCAATGATCGAGAATGCTGAAATCAAAACTGGTTTCTTTGGGCTCGATCTGCTCCCACGCCACGGGCACCAGAATGGTATTGAGGTGCAAAGCCGCAAGTTTCGGGCAAATAACCTCAGCTTCCGCGGCGGTGCCTGCCGATGAATTGCCCAGCTCACCTCCCAAAATGAGAAACGGCTGACCGTGAACGATGAGCTGTCCGCCGCCGGTCGTAGTCTGTATATGTGGTGGCTGGTCAGCGGCGAGAGAGACTGCACTGGCCAACAAGCAGACGGCGACGAGGCGCGCGCAAAGCGACTTACTCGCGAATCCGTCGCGTCGAGTGTGATTCTTACGCAATGAAGTTCTCGCAGACCGTTTGCATTCGTACGCTAACGAAGGCACAGAAGGACGATGCCGCCTGCGTCCCGCTGCGCCGCGTAGAACGATACTGGTACTTACGTCAGAAAACAAAAGCTTGCCGATGGCGTGCGGACATCGACAAGCTGCAGGCGCGAGCCGCGCCTGACTAAAGTCGGCTATCGCGGCGCTTCCGGGAGCGCGCCAGGTTTGACGCGCACTCGGAAGTCGGCCGTTCTAGAAAATCACCCTGGTGCCAAGCCAGATACTGCGATTGCCGGGATCAGGTCCAAAGAAGCCGCCGGGCGATGCTGTTCCCGTGACCACCCCGAAGTTGTTGTTGTTTCCGGTGCTGCACAGCTGTCCACTGCCCGCAACTGGGCCTGCCGTCGTTCCGCTGCCGGGACAGGAGACACTGGGATTGGCGAAGTGCGGTGTATTTGTAAAGCTGAAAGCGTCGGCACGGAACTGCAATTTGAAGCGCTCCGTGAGCCGAAATTCTCGCGCCAGGCTGAGATTCATGTTGAAGTATCCCGGACCACGGAACTCATTGCGGTTCGAAGTTCCAAGATGGGCATTGGCGTTACTCGTGATCAGCGGGGCAGCAAAGGCACTCGGCAGGAAATAGTGGCAGGTCGGATCATTCTGGGCGCAGGTTACGCCAGTTCGCGGCGGGGCGCCGCCCGTCAGCACAAATTGGCCGACTAGGTCCGCTGTCTGCTGCGAGCCGTTGGCGTTAAGCGCGCTGCCGCTGGCGGTTACGGTAAATGGGGTTCCGCTCAAACGACTGATGATCGGGCTAATTTGCCAGCCGCCGAGCAGCCAGCTTCCAATGCCACTCTGCGCCCAGCGTTGTCCTTTGCCGAACGGCAGTTGTACCACGCCGAAGATTTCGAAGTTATGCGTTCGGTCATATCCGGCCAGGGCCCTGTCCCTGTTCCAATATGCCGGATAGGGGAAGGCCAGCGCGCTGAGGTCCTCATTGTCCTCATAGTCGATCGTCTTCGACCACGTCCAGGCGAACCCTGCGGTAGATCCGCCGAAATGGCGCGTGACTCTGGTCTGCAGAGAGTCGTAATAGTTATTCTTGAACGGCATCTCCTCATTGATGGTTCCGGTGTAGTTCTTAGCCAAAGCGGTACTCAGCAATCCACCGGCAGTTCCAGTCCCCGCCGGGGATGCATTGGCATTCAGGTTGACCAACGGTCTGATCGCTCGAGTTCCAACGTATCCGCTCTCGACTACGAAGCCTGCGATCTCATGTTGGATCATCAGATTGTAGGAATTGATGTAGCCGCGGCGGAAGGGATTTGGAATCGTCGTTGTGCTGGCGTTCGTGGGTAGTGGCACCACGCCGCTGCTCAAATCGGGAAGCGGCGACAGCACAATGCCGGTCGGTACGGAATAGCTTCCGCCGCCCAGTGCCGTGCCGTTCAGTCCTGTGAGACTGGCGACAGGAATAAAGTCGGAGCTGTTGGGCACGGTGTTGTTGACAATGATGTTTGCCGGATAAGCATTGCGGAAATAGCGCCAGTTGTTCGGATCTGCGCTCATTCCGTACCCGCCGCGAATCACTGTGTGTTCGGTAAGACGATAGGCAACTCCGAGTCGCGGCAGGAACTCTCCGCGCCCGGCATCGATACCGTCATCCTTCGGAATACTGCCGTAGCCTCCAACCAAGACATTGCCGGTTGCCAAATTTAGATAGCGCAGTCCTTTTGCGTTGTCGCTATATCCGAAGGGATAGTATTCCCACCGGACGCCAAGATTGATCGTCAGCTTTGGAGTTAGCTGATACTGGTCGCGGAGATACCACGCCCATTGCGACCAGCGAAGCGCGTTGGGGTTGAAGGTTGGATAGGCCTTCCCAGAAACTGCGGGCAGACCAAGCAGGAAATCAGCCCAGGAATTGAACCAATTCGCGGTGGTTCCTTGCAACGCGGTGGCATTGCCGTTGAACTGGAATGCTCCACGCGGATTTTGGAAAGTGCCACCCTGGGGCTGGAAATGGTTGAGTTGCGAGTGGTTCCACTCGATTCCACCCCGCAGGTTGTGTTTTCCTCTCGTCCAGGTGAGGTTGGCTCCAGTAACGAACTGCTGGTCCCGAAACAGGAACGGGTTCGCAGGTTGAGCGTTTCCCAAAGCGGCGCCGTTGTTCCCCGATGCTGTAAACGTAAAACCAGGAAGCCCGTAGTAAAGAGTGGGATCGCCTGGAGTGCCGGCATTGTTCGTTCCTGGAATATGGAGATCGTTAAGGCCATTTGCGGAAAGCAGGTCAAAGGTCGATCCAAGGCGCTGGCGAGTGAAGCCAAAGTTCCAGTCGAGCAGCATTGCCGGGCTGAAGATGTGGGTCGCGCCCAGGCCAACGCTCTGGACGAGTCCGGGCGCGTCACCCAGCTGTCCACCATTAGTGGCGTCCCCGATTGCCGCTCCAAGTAGCGGCGGATCGAAGACAAGGGTCTTCGAGAAGCTGTAGCGACCGAAAACGGAGGAACGCTCACTCATGTTGTAGTCAACCTTGCCGTCCACGTTATCGCGGTTGAATAATGCCGTGCCATTTCCAACGAAGTTATTGAGACCGTTGGCGGTTGAGAAGACTTGAGCAATGTCCGGCTGTAGGAGCTTCACCATTCCCGCAGCGGCCGGATCGATGCGATTGGGGCAGATCATGTTCAGCACACCGTTGCAGGAGATCTGCTGCTTCCCTGCTCCGTGCTGGTCTCCGGTTGCGGGATCGTAGATGATTGGATTTCCCGGCAAACCGCGGAAATCGCCCGTCGCCATTGCGGCGGTCGGCAGTGTTCGCGTGTCAGGTCCCGCCTTCTGTCGCTGCGTGGTGCGCTCATAATCGACGAAGAAAAACAGTTTGTCTTTCAGAATTGGCCCTGCAAACTGTCCGCCAAATTGGTTCTGATTATTTCGGTTTTTATGCGGGAAGATCGCGGGATCGGTTTGGAAGTAGTTGCGCGCCGCAAAATTTTGATCGGTATGAAACCAGCTAGCCAAGCCGTGGTAGTGATTGGTTCCCGATTTGATCCGCACGTTGACTGCAGCACCGCCAGCCATGCCCTGTTCCGCGTCGAAGTTGTTCGTGGAGACATTGACGGTTTCGATTGCATCCGATGGAGGCACATAGGCGACGTTCGAAGGCAGCCACGGATACGCATCCTGGGCTCCGTCGAGGCGAGTATTGACCGTCTGCTGCGACTGTCCGTTGAAGTTTTCGTTGATCGAGCGCTGCGGGTTGCCGGCGAGCGAGTTTGTTTCCGCTGTAAGTCCGGCTCCGGGAATCAGACGCAGCAAGGATTGGAAATTCCGTCCTTGGGATCCTGCCGTCGGAAGCTCTTCCACCTGCTGAGTTGTCAGGTCTGTGTGGACATCAGCCTTATCGGTCTGCAGAAGCTGTTGCTCGGTGTTGACATTGACCACCGTTTCCGCCTGCGCAACCTTGAGTCCTATATCGGCTCGCTTGACGGTATTTTGCGTGACGGCGATGTTCTCGGCTACGGCCGTTGCGAAACCAGTAGCCGTGATCGTGACTTTATAAGTGCCAGGCTGGACGTCCTGGAAATGGTAGGCGCCGCTGCTATCCGTGGTTGTGCTTCGCGAAACACCCGTGAGCGTATTCACCGCTTCAACCTTGGCGTTAGGGACCACAGCTCCGGACGGATCGGTCACGTTTCCCGTCAATGTGCCGTACAACACTTGCGCGGTCGCAATTCCCGCTATGAGACAAAGCAGCAGACTCAATGCCGCCCATGCGCGCGCGCCGTTCCCTTCCCGTTGCGTTTCACTTCGCAATTCAAACCGATTCGACATGGAATCACTCCTTCTCATTGCTGATTAGGGCCCACTGACTTCTGCCGAAACACGACTTACCGACCGTTGACGGCAACCGCCGCCTTGGCAGCCTCGGGAACAGCCACTCCAAACTCACCCTGCAGCACAAGCGCCACAGACCCGCGAAGGCGCGCCATGATCCCTTCCGCAGGACGGATGCGCGGCGGCTTTCCGAACAACACTCCTTCGCCCAGTTCAGCGGTGAGCAACGGCTCGAGCCGGGACCACTGCGAGGTGACTTCGCCAACGACCACAATCTCCTCGGGCGCAAGTCCGGCGACGAGCATGCGCATTCCGCGGCCCAGTGCGCGAGCCATCTTTTCCAACGCGTGAATGGCGGCGCTGTCGCTGCTGTTGGCTCTACTCATCAATTCCTGAAATGAAATTGCGTTGGAATCGCCGTTCTTCTCGGCGTAGTAGCGCAGACCGGCGCGATTGGAGGCGTAGACCTCCCAACATCCTCTGCGGCCGCAGGTGCATGGAGGTCCGGCTGGATCGAGCGAGACGTGCCCGAATTCTCCCGCCATGCCGTGGGCGCCGCGCATGAGCTGTCCGTTAAGAAAAATCCCGCTACCGATTCCCTCCGAAACGGTGACTACCACCATGTCGCGAATCTTCTCCGCATGGCCGAACCAGACTTCGGCGAGGACACAGGCGTTGGCGGCGTTTTCCATTTCCACGCGCAGGCCTGTGCTGCGCTCCAGTGATCGCTTCAGGTCGAAATCGCGCCATTTCAGATTGGGTGCGAAGATGATCCGCTTGCTTACCGGCTCGAAGCGTCCTGGAAGACTAATTCCGACACCCTCAAATACCAGTTTCGAATGGGAGCGCATTAGGTCCCGCAGCCGGGAGGATATCTTCTGTGCTCCGGCGGCAGCATCGCTCGGCGTCGGAAAAGCCACTTGTTCGAGGAATTGGCCGTTGACGTCGGCTAAAGCGACGGTGATTTGCGCGGGACGTATGTCAGCCACGAGAATTGCGCGGTTTTCGTTCAAGCGGAGAAAGGTCGGGCGACGCCCGCGCGGTAGTCGCCCGGTAGGACCATTGATCACCCAACTTTCGTCGATCAACTGCTCCGTAATCAGCGACACGGTGCTGCGCTGCAGGCCGGAGACTCGGGCCAGATCGGCGCGCGAGATCGGCTGCTTCCGGCGAATGAGGTTCAGCAGAACACTGCGATTGATATCGCGCGCCGTCTCGCTTGAAGCAACCTGCGTATTGGTGAAGTCGAGCCTGCGCATCGAACTATTTCGCGCTGTGAAACATGGCGTTCACAGCATTTAATTCGTGGCCCGAACTTTATGTGCGCCGGAAAGAACTTGTCAAGACTGAAATGCCGGTCCCGGCTTTTTTGTTGGCTCGGCCCGCGTAATAAAACACGACATTCGTTTCTGTTGACTCCCGCTTCTCTAACCCTGTATAGGTGAGCGCCGTATCACAGAGGCCGAAATGCGCACTAAGACATCATCCTTCATTCTCGCTCTCTTATTACTCCTTTCAGTCGGTCAAGCACTCCCGGTGCAGTCACATTGGGTAGGCACGTGGGCAGCCTCTCAGCAACGACCGGAACCGCAGAATGCCCTCAGCAAAGACGACCTGCACGACGCCACTCTGCGGCAGATCATCCACCTCTCCCTGGGCGGAAGCCGTCTTCGCGTTCACCTTTCAAACCGTTTTGGAACCGCGCCATTTCATATTGCCAGCGCGCACGTCGCGCGGGCTCAATCGCGAGATTCCGGAACGATAATAACCGCGTCAGATAAGGCACTCACCTTCTCTGGGAGTGCAGACTTAACCATTCCGGCGGGCGCGGAATACGTGTCCGATCCCCTAGTCTTTTCAGCGCGAGCATTCTCCGATCTCGCGATCACCCTCAGC
>JAFAUE010000103.1 GCA_019243475.1 Acidobacteriota bacterium
CAGGATCTTCACAATGACGCGCTTGTCTCGCTGGCCGTCGAACTCGGCGTAGAAGACGCGCTGCCAGGTTCCCAAATCGAGATGTCCTTTTGTGATCGGCAGCGTCACCGATTGATGCAGCAGCAGACTCTTAAGGTGAGCGTCGGCATTGTCTTCACCTGTCTGATGATGTTCGTAGTCAGGGCGCGCCGGAGCCAGCTCCTCAAGCCAGCGATCGATGTCGTGGATCAGGCCGGATTCGTTGTCGTTCACGTACACGGCGGCGGTGATATGCATGGCAGATACAAACGCTAAACCTTCTTCCACTCCGCTCTTCTTGACTGCTGACTCCACCTGCGGGGTGATGTGGACGTATTCGCGGCGCTTCTTAGTGTGGAATTTGAGGTACTCGGTGTGGGATTTCACAGATAAAGGATACCAACGACGTGTAGTCTTGGTTGAATCATGCTTTATTCAATGTTTGTTTTTTTTGAGATTAAATGCGTAAAATCAGATATTCTGATTCTGTGAAAAAGAAGGTGATCAGCGTAACCGAGGCGGCACGCAATTTTGCAGAGTGTGTCAATCGCGTGCATTACCAGAATACGACTTATGTGCTGCTAAAGAATGGTTCCCCATTCGCGCGCCTTGTGCCAGATGCGGAAAAAAAATCTTCCGGACTGGAAGTGGCAAGAGCTTTAGAAGGGGTCACGTTGCCTATGGCGGTAGCCAAGGCATGGCATCGTGACCTTAAGGCTGCTCGGAAGAAGCTGAAGTCGCAAAGAGACAAATGGCAATAGTCATCGATGCGGATGTTGTGATTCAAGGGGAGCGAGGCAGCTTCGACTTCCACAGATGGCTGGTGTCACGTCCTAGCGAGCAATTTGCTATTGCCGCAATTACGGTCGCGGAGCTTTGGCACGGTGTGGAGCGAGCAATTGGGTCGCAGAGGCGAGTGCGTGAACGATACCTCGAATCATTCTTCGCTGCGATTCGCATACTGCCTTATGACGTGCAAACTGCTTTCGAACACGCCCGCATTTGGGCTGACCTTGACTCACGCGGCAAAATGATCGGGCATTATGATCTGATCGTTGCTGCCACCGCGCTTGAGCAACGTGCCGACCTGGCAACATTCAACAAGCGACATTTCTCACAGATCGCAGGTCTTAGAATAGTTGTGCCGACTTTGCAGAGGCCTTGAGCAGCCCACAAGATAACCAGCAATCCGTGGACGGCTGCTACAATTCGCGGTTCGTCCCAGGAGCCTCGCGCATGATCCCTCGGTCATCTTTCCTTGTAGTTTTACTGCTCTTTGTAACGGTAGCCACTGCTCAACAGCCGCAGGCGACGCTCTCGGCGGAGGAGGTCGCCAAGCGCAATCGCATCGAGAAAGAGCTCGAATCGATCGCCATCATTGACCGCAAGGTGATGGTTCCCATGAAGGACGGCAAGCGCATGGCGGCCGACGTTTATCGGCCGAGGGACACATCGAAGAAGTATCCGATCATCTTCGTCAGGACACCATACAACTTCAATTACTGGGACGTGCGCAATGGAGTACCGCGCGACCTCACGGCTGAGCTCGATGCGGTGAAGCGCGGTTATGCCTACGTAGAAATGGAAGAGCGCGGGCACTTTTTTTCCGAAGGTAATTACGACATTCTTGGGCCGCCTTTGAGCGATGGCAATGACGAGATCACCTGGATGTCTTCGCAATCCTGGTCGAGTGGCAAGGTTGGCTTGATTGGGTGCTCGTCTACGGCGGAATGGCAGCTTGCTGTCGCATCGATGGGGAACCCAGCGCTGGCGGCGTTTATTCCCGAGAGCTTTGGCGCGGGCGTCGGCCGGGTAAAGCCTTACTACGAACAGGGTAATTGGTTTCGTGGCGGCGCAGTGCAGATGCTCTTCATTGCCTGGCTCTACGGGCAGCAAAATCAGGTGCGGCCGATGTTCCCGCCGGATACTTCGCAGGCGGATCTGGTGCGCGCATCGCGAGCATTCGATCTTGCGCAGCAGCTTCCTCCGGTGGACTGGGCGAAGGCACTGCGGCATCTTCCCGAACAGGACATCATCGAAGCAGTGAACGGACCGCACGGCATCTTCGCCGATCCCATGCCGGTGCCGACGGGCGGCGCCATGATTCGCCGCACTCCGAATGATCCTGCGTGGTACAAGGGCGGACTGTGGAATGACAGCATGCCGATTAACGTTCCTGGCCTGTGGATGATGACGTGGTATGACGTCTCCATTGGACCCAATCTCGCCGCCTATAACTACGTGCGCAGCACGGCGCGTCCAGAGATTGCCAACGAGCAGTACGCCGTCATCGCTCCCGTCCTGCACTGTTCCTATAAGCGGGCCACCGAGAACACTATCGTCGGCGAGCGCAGCATGGGCGATGCTCGTCTCGACTATGACGCGCTCACCTATGGCTGGTTTGACCGTTTTCTGAAAGGGGAAAACAACGGACTGCTGGACAAGACTCCTAAAGTGCAGTACTTCACCATGGGCCTGAACAAGTGGCAATCGTCCGACACCTGGCCGCCGCGTGGTGCGCAAAAAATGACGTTTTACCTCGGCAGCGGCGGACACGCCAACACTTTGAATGGCGACGGAATTCTTTCTGAATCGAGCCCGGCTGCGGACAAGGCGGACTCGTTCATTTATGACCCGATGAACCCTGTGCCGTCCTATGGCGGCAACGTGTGTTGTACCGGAAACGCCGTTACAGGCGGAGCTTTCGATCAGCGCGCAATGGAGTCGCGCGCCGATATCCTCGTCTTCACGAGTGAGCCGCTGAAGCAAGCCATGGAAGTCAGCGGACCGATTGATGTCACGCTATTCGTCTCTTCCGACGCCAAAGATACTGACTTCACCGTGAAAGTGATCGACGTATTTCCTGGCGATGGCCCGGCGTACAATCTCGACGAGACCATCCAGCGCGCGCGCTATCGCGACGGCTATGAGAAGCCGCCCGTCTGGATGGAAAAGGACAAGGTTTATAAGCTGACATTTCAGCCGATGGTCACGAGCGACTACTTTCCCGCAGGCCACCGCATCCGAATCGAAGTATCCAGCAGCAATTTCCCGCGCTTCGATCGCAACTTAAATACCGGCGGCAACAATTACGACGAGAGCAAAGGAGTGATCGCGCACAATTCCGTACATCATTCACGGGAATATCCGTCATCCGTCACGATTACGGTTGTGCCGCGGTCGGAATGAGGTCGATCGTCATTCGTAGCGCAAAGCGCGCGTCGGATTTACTCCAGCGGCGCGCCGTGCCGGGAGCATCGCCGCCAAAGCTGCCACGGCGGCAATGACTATCACAACGCCCGTCATGGTGATGGGATCTGTGCTGGAAACGCCGTACAACTGAGTTCGCAGATAGCGTGCCAGCAACAGCGCAGTGGGCAGCGCGACGGCGACGCTGATGCCCGCCAGCCACACGACTTCGCGAAGAACCAATTCGATCACAGACCGCCGGCTCGCACCCAGCGCCATGCGAATGCCGATTTCCCGGGTACGCTGCGCGGTAGAAAATGCAAGAACTCCATAAAGACCAACGGCCGCCAATAGCATTGCCAGCACGCCGAAACTCACGGCCAGGAACGTGATCGTGCTCTCTGAGTTGACATCGTCCTGGATTTGCACGTCCATGGTCCGCAGGCTGTCGAGTGCCAGTTTGGAATCTAGATTCTGCATGGCAGCTCGCACTGTGTTCACAGCGTTGTCGGGGGGCTGCAGCGTCCGCACATAGAACTGCATGAAGGTCAAGCCGCGCTTCGGGTCTTGTTGGGTATAAGGGATATAGGCGGCAAGGTCACCCTTGTCCCGTAAGTCGCGGTGCTTGGCGTCTGCCACCACTCCGACAATGTGTATATCGGGCTGATCCGTCGGCGTGCTTCCCCGGGCAAAGTTGCGCCCAATCGCATGCTGAGCGTCGCCAAAGAAGTGGCGGGCGAATTTCTCATTCACGATAGCGACCTTGGTTGAGGCGCTCGAATCCTGATCGGAAAAATCGCGGCCTGCGAGGAACGGACGCTTCAGCGTCTGGAAATATCCGGGCGTGACGTAAGCCCATTCCGATTGCATCTTCTCGTCCTCAGCGGGAATGTAGCCGGGAACGCCGATACTGCTCTGCTCATTGTTTCCGGTGAGCTCTGGATCGTCTGTGCCCGCTGCCGCCTGAACTCCCGGCATTGACGACAACGTCTCCACCACGTGCCGAAACAGTTGTGGATTTTGCTCCAGCTGATAGCCGGCATACCCCGGCTCGATGCCAAAGGTCACCAGGTGATCGGTCGCGAATCCCACCTCGGCGGTCTTGAGGTTGTGCAGCGTGCGCACGAACAATCCTGCGCCAAACAGCAACAGCAGGCTCAGGCCCATCTGCAGTGCGACCGAGCCGCGACGAAGCCGAAGTTGGCCGCCGCTCGACGTGACCAGCTGCTGCTTGAGAGTGTTTACCAAATTGGGACGCCAGAACTGCAGCGCCGGAGCCAGGCTGAACAGAAGTCCCACGGCGACCGAGACGGAGAAGTTGAAGAGCAGCACGCGCGAATCGAGACCGGAAGAGAAGGGAATCTGCCCGGAGGAGTCGGTGAAGATCTTGTTCAGCAGCAACTGCGAGATCTGCGGAGCAATGACCAATCCAAGCCCGCCGCCGCCGATTCCCAGGAGCAGTCCCTCGCTGAGCAATTGCTGCACAACGCGAACCCGTGAGGCGCCAAGAGCGTAACGAATCGACATTTCCCGTACACGTCCGGCGGCGCGCACCAGCAGCAGGCTGGCCACGTTGGCGCATGCAATCAATACGACTAAGCCGACCATCGCCATGACGATGATCAGCGGCGTGCCGATTTGCTCGCGCACCGGAGAAAAGCCTCGTGCGGCGGGTTCAAGCCCTATTTGGGATTTGTTCAGGAAGCTGTCGCGAGTCTTCGCCGTGACATTTGTCATCGCATTGAGCTCGTCTTCGCGGAGCGAATGCCAGAGTGGCTGGAGGGCGGTCTGCGCCTGTTCGATGCTGATTCCCGGCTTGAGACGAGCAATTACGTTCAGCCAGATCGAGCGGCGATTATCCAGATCGTTCCAACCCGGCGTGATCTGCGGCTTCATCATCATGGGCGCAAACACTCCCGGCGTCTGTCCGAGGACGAAGCTTTTGAACCCGGGAGGCGCAATTCCCACAACGGTAAACGGATGGCTGTTGATCAGGATCGTGTCATTCACCACGCGCGGGTCAGAGCCGAAACGTCGCTGCCAATATGCGTAACTCAGGACCACAACGGGATTGCGCTCCTGCACATCATCGTCCGACTGCACCAGCAGCCGCCCGAGTGCCGGCTTCACTCCCAGCACATCGAAGTAATTTCCCGATACAAGCTCGCCACTCACAAGCTCCGGCTGGTTGTGCCACTGCACTCCCACTTGGGCCTGGTCCGTCGCCAGCACGCCGCTGAAGACCGTGTTCTTGTCGCGAATGTCGCGATACATGGGATATGAGTAGTAGTCGGCCTGGGAGCCGCCATAGGCGTTTACGCGTCCGCGGTCGCTGCCGGTGTGCGTGACCATCACCAGACGGTTAGGCTCCTTGACCGGCAGACTGCGCAGCATCACCTGATCGAGCAAGCTGTAAATCGCGGTATTCGCGCCGATGCCAAGAGCAAGCGTCAACACGGCGGTCACGGTGAATGCCGGCGACTTGGCTAGCTGGCGAAGTGCGTAGCGGATGTCTTGAAGAAAACGATCCATGGTTTTACCTGTTCAAAGAAAAGCTAAAGTGCAGTTTAGACTCCACTATCTTCATCCGTAAGTTATTTAGAATAAGTCGGTTACGGGGTTAGTCGTCCGGGCAGATGGCCGCGCACGGCGAGCATCGTCCGATTTCGAACGCAAGCCCCGCAGGGGACAGCCCGCCTCGTTTTCTTGCCGTAACTAACCTCCGCTGTGCCAGAGCTATGGATTCAGGGCCTTGATCAGGCGGTAATTAAATTCCAAGCCGTCGTAGTAATCCTTGATGGCAATCCGCTCGTCGCGGCCGTGAGCGCGGACGTCGTTTACATCGTCAAACAGTCCGGAGATGCCATAGGTTTGGATTCCTGCGAGCGTGAGGTACTTGCCGTCGCTCGCTCCGGTGCTCATCTCCGGCATCACGATCACGCCGGGAAAAACCTGCGCGGTCACATCTTTCACTTTGCTCACTACCTCCGGACGAAGCTTCGCCAGTGGAGCCACCACTGGCTGGATGCCGTTGTCCTTGACGATCGTGATTTCCACTTTGGGACTGTTGGCGACCTTCTGCAATTGTGCCAACACGGAATCCGGCGTCTCTTCGGGAACGATGCGGCAATTCACATTGGCCTCGGCGCGCTGAGGCAGAGCATTGCGCGCGTGGCCCGCAGTGATCATCGTGGGCACGCAGGTCGTACGCATCAAGCTGTTGTAGAGCGGGGAAGTGGAGAGCCTGGCGATTGCCGCGTCGTCGGCGGTGCCTGCGGCCAGCGCTTTCATGTCGGTAGCAGTCTGTCCCGATTCGATACTGGCCGTGCCCGCAAAATAGCCCTTGGTGATCTCGTTCAGGTGGACAGGAAAGCTGTATGCGCCAATGTTGTCGATAGCGTGCGTGAGTTCATAGATGGCGTTGTCCGGACGCGGCTGCGAGCTGTGTCCGCCGCGGTTCGTCGCCAGCAGTTGATAGTCGGCATAGCTCTTCTCCGCTGCCTGGATGGTCAGCACCTTGCGCACGCCGTTGTACTTGTTGGCATCGCCGCCGTCGAGGTTCACGCAGTAAGCCGCATCGATCAAGTCGCGACGGTTCTTGATCAGCCAGTCCACTCCATTGGCGCTGCCGCCTTCCTCGTCAGCAGTAAGCGCCAGAATCAGGTCTCCCGCCGGACGATAACCCTCCTGCTTCAGCCGAATGAAATTCGCAACCAGGATCGAAGCGCCGTCTTTGATATCCGACGTGCCGCGCCCGTAGTAGTAGGCGTCCTTCTCCGTGAACTGAAATGGATCGAGCCCCTGCGACCAATCTTCTTTGCGCGCTTCCACCACATCGAGGTGCGCGAGCCAAAGAGTCGGCTTGGCGCTGCCCTGCCCATGAATCCGCGCCACCACATTCATCTTCTTCGCCGACGGGCCAACGAGCTGGATGTCCGCAGCAGGAAAACCAGCCGCGCGCAGCCGATCGACTACCGCCTGAGCAGCCGTGGTTACGTTGCCATGCTGATCGGTGGTGTCGATATCGACCAGCTGCTTGAAGATGTCGTGCGCCAGCTGCTGATGCGCATCGAGCTGGGTCTGGGGAAAGGCGGAAAATGCGAAAAGAAAGAAAGAGAAGAGAAGAAGAGTCGCGGGTTTAAGCACAGAGAGTTTTACCGGAACAGCAGCGGGTGTGTCCATAGGCAGGAGACGCGACAATAATATAAAGACAACAGTAAAGGAGACCGGCCGCCCCCGGCCGGGTGTTCCCTGCATTCTTCGCCAAGCGACCTTCCAAAAGCTCGGGAAGACATCCCGAATTGGGCGCGGAAACTTCCTACTTAATCGAAAGGCCAATCGAAGCTGCAGGATTTTTCGTAACTGCGCGTCGAGCATGCGCCCATGGCCAAACCGATCCGCATTGATAAAGCGTCCTCGACGCGGGAGCCGATCTGGCTTCGCTTGCTGCCGGTGTTGGTGTGTCTGGCTGTTGCCGCCCTGGTGGCTTTGGTGTTCTTGCGTTCCGTGGATCTGAAACCGAAGGTAAGCGAGAATTTCTTTTTTTCCAAGAACGACCCTCAAGTCCGCGCCGACAACCAGATCTCGAAGACGTTTCCCGAAACGACGGAGATCGACTTAACCGTCACCGGCGATATCGCGTCATCGACATATGCAGACCGTATCCGTGAGTTATCAGACGCGGTATCGAAGGTGCCCGGTGTGACCGACGTCATAGCACTGGGCCGCAAACCCGGGCCGAAGGACCTCGAAGAAGCATTGAAGAGCCGTCTCTGGACCGACGTTCTCATCGCCCGAGACCGCAAATCCACCGACGTCATCGCCACGGTCAAAGACAATGTGGGCCCAACAACCATCAACGGCCTGCAAGCGGTGCAGAGGAAATTCGACCGGCCGGGCTTCGTAGTAATGATCTCCGGATTGCCCTACGTCACCGAATTGATTTCACGCAGCTTGGCGTCGGACTTGCGAACCTTCAGCCTGGTCGCGCTCGCTGTCTTCGGGGTGGTGTTGCTCGTTATCTTTCGCTCGCTGTGGATACTGCTGGGCACATTTGTTGCTTGCGCCGTTTCGAGTGCCGCCACGCTGATCGTTACACAAAGCATTCATATTCCGATCGGACCGGTCACCGCGAATCTCTCGACCATGGTGTTCGTCATGACGCTCTCACCTATGGTCTTTCTGACCTTCAACTGGCAAAGGATTCGAGAGCAACAAAACTCTGCCGGGCAGGCGGCAGTTTGGAGCGCAGTGAAAGAGACAGTTGCTCCCTCGTTCTGGAGTGCGGCCTGCATGCTGCTGGGTTTCATTAGTCTTGTCCTCGTTCCTTCAACGCCGCTGAAGCACTTGGGGACCGGCGGCGCGGTAGGCGCGGCGATGGCATTCGCATCCGCGTACAGCCTTTACCCATGGTTCCTCGCTTTGGCGTCACCGCCCCAGGCAAAGCTGCAGTGGACGAAGGCCTTCGCTTCGGGACTGCGGTCCTTCTTTTCCGAACCCCACGGCCTGGTCGTGGCCGGATTGGCCGTCTTTGCAGTAGTGGCTGCGATCGGGTTACCGCGGCTGAATACAGACCCACCGTTATTCGCCTATTTCAAACCCGGGACCGACGTTCGCAGGGGACTCGAAGCAGTTGACCGCTCCGGCGGAAGCAGTCCACTCAAACTCGAGGTCGAGGATAGGAATGGCGCGGAGCTAAATAACAGCGATGGCTATAAACGCCTGTGGGACCTGCAGCACGCTCTGGAAAAAGACCCCGCCGTCGGCAAGGTCATGTCCCTGCCGGTCATGGTGAGCGAGATCAGGCGGCACTGGCTCTCGATGTTCCTCTCCACGAAGAAGGAAGTCGGCATCCTCGAAGAAAAGAAACACGGCGACGTTGCTCAACAGTTCCTCACGCCCGATCACAAAAGGGCGCTGTTTCTTTTGCGCATGCGGGAGACGGTGCGAAGCGCTCCACGCGAAGATGTCATCCACCGCCTGGAGCGCGCGGTTCAGCACGAGGGCTTTCGCCCGCTGCTGGTGGGAGGCGAGTACAGCTTATTGGCTCAGATGGGCCGGCTTATCACATCCAGCATCGTCTCCGGCTCGCTGATACTGATCGGCATCTTCACCGTCATGGGATATCTCTTCTCCCGTTCTTTGCGCGTGGCGGCGGCAATGCTGGTGACACTGGTGATGATTCCCGTTGTGGTCCGTGGCTATATCGCATACCTCGGCATGCCTCTGGACTTTCTTACCTCGGCGGCCGCCAATCTCGATCTGGGAATGGGTGTGGACGCCATGATCTATCTAACGATGTTGGCCAAGCGTGAAAATGCGGACCTCGGCTCCTGGAAGCCATGGTCAAAGGCATGCTCGCATCTATGGCGGCCGATAGGAACGAATCTGCTGGTGATCTGCTGTGGGTTCGGCATCTTCCTGCTCTCGAATTTCCCCCCAACGCTGCGCTTTGGAGTCTTCGTCATCTTCGGCTCCGCAACCGCAGCCAGCGCCGCGTTATTTATGTTTCCATGGCTGGCGAGCTTCTCCATTCACAGAAAAAAGGGTGTTGAAGTCAAAGAATTAAAAGCGGCCTAAGCCTTGTAGCAAGACTTGACTTACTGCTGGAAGCTGCGAAAATTGCCTGCCTCCCAAACCCTCGCTGTCTTATTTTTCTGTCACCCGTGGAGAGCGGGCCCCTGACGTCAAAACGATTGGAGAGAAACAATGAAAAACGCCTTCGCAGTTTTGCTTTGTGTAATTTGCATTTGCGTTGCCGGTGGTCTCGCCCAAAAGGGCGGCAAAAGCAACGATGCCTTCGCCAAGTTTGTGAACGATAGCATTAAGGCACAGACCGACAACGACGCCAACTGGATGAAAAACAACCTCGCCGACGGATACGTGGAAGGGACCAGTTTTGGAACCTGGATTCCCAAGGAGCAGCTCATTAAAGATGCCGGCGACCCCGCCAACAATAAGTTCACCAAAAACGACATCAGCGAAGTGCAAACTCAAGTCATCGGCAACGTTGGCCTGGCCCGTTTCAAGGAGGACTACGATGCTCTCATCGAAGGACAGCATCGCGCCCGAACGATCATTTGCAGCTTGACGGCGGAAAAGCAGGGAAGTTCCTGGAAGGCACTCTCAACCCATTGCTCCAAAGTGGAGTAGCAAAACTGCCGCCCGTGCCGAGCTGCATCGGATTCTTTTGCCTGCCGGCAGGTTCAGCTGGGGATCAGTACGCCCGTTGAATCCCTGCCGGC
The DNA here is from genome assembly GCA_019243475.1 of Acidobacteriota bacterium. GTDB lineage: Bacteria > Acidobacteriota > Terriglobia > Terriglobales > Acidobacteriaceae > Gp1-AA112. Next base: position 10,452 of record JAFAUE010000103.1, read on the forward strand.
GTTCCTGGCCCCGCAACGAGGACTGCGCCCTACGGCTGAGCAAATGGGCTACGGCGTGACGCGCTTCACCCACACGGACAAGAAGCAACACCCGGGCGAGGGCACCCGGTCTCCTTTTTGCAATCCCGTCGTTGCGCAGCGGCTGGTCGTCGTCCTAACTGTCAGCGTCCGGATTCCCTGCTCATTCCCTGTTCGGTTCCCAAACTGGGAGCAGACATGCCCGCGTAAGTCATTGGTGTTGAGGGCGATAGGTACTGAATTCCCGTGATTCCCTGAGCAATTCCCTCAGAAAGCGAAAAATTTGCGAATTTTGGGCAGAATTTGCAGAATTCGTCACTCGCAATTGAAAAATTCCCTCAGAAATTCCCTGAGTCAGGGAATTGCTCCTTTTCCGAACTGGCTCGTTGGCGGTCAAACTTTCTAGGGCGGAACCGAGTTCAGCGACGGTTGTCAGTCTGCGGCTCGGTGTGAATCAGGACCTTAAAGAGTTCGGGGGCGGCCTGCTTGAAGCGG
>JAFAUE010000390.1 GCA_019243475.1 Acidobacteriota bacterium
TACAGGCCTTCTCACTCATCGAGTGAAATGGCGATGTTTCACTCATTAGAGAGAGCCAAAACCGGAAAGCATTGTAGAGCAGGTTTTTGCAGTTTGAAGGCGAAAAGGGTGGGTCCCACGATACTAAGGACGACGGAAGGGTGGCAAACGAGCGATAACAGGCGTTAGCGCTCAGAACCGACCGTGAGCGTAATGGCGATTATTTCAACTATGGTGAAAAATCCATTTCGGGCAGAGTACTGACATCATCGAGGTCTTCCGTCGGAGGGGTCGTTCGAGATTGCGACATCTAAATCCACATGCAATCGTTCAGCTTCACCGGTGGGAGGGTAGCAGTTTCCGTCCTTGCTGTAGTTGGCAGAACAGCCGCCTGTGAACTCGGTTCTACGTGGAGACTGCGCAAACTGCCATACAACAGCGAATGGCACGCCACTAACGGAAGGGGCGGGCGGCTTGCCCGGTAAAATGCAGCCCGGCGAAGGAGGACACGAATCGTTGCTCACCCAGTATGCGAACTTTCGTCCACCTGCTTTTTGTTGAATGTCCTCAGCGGTGATGACGGTGGCACCCGTGCCTTCCTTGAAAGCAATTCCCGAACAGTACACACCTGGTCTGAACCCTGCGGCTTGCACTGCATCGGCCCACGCATGAAGATAAGCCCGCTGCTCGGGAAGCAGCCGCCCGCCTTCCTCTTGGTCGAGGAAAATAATGGTCCTCACTGGGAATCCTTCTTGGCGCGCTGATGAGACCGCCGTTGCACCGTCAGAAGCGCCCAGTTTGCTCGCGTCACCCGCCCTCTCAATCTGAGCAAACGTCCGGCCGTTGAATACAACCAAGAACCCGAAACCCAAATTCTGAACAACTCGGCGCTTTCCGGCCCACGAATTGCTGCTAGCGCCAGGTGGATTGTTAAGCCAAAAGCCTGCGAAAGAGAATCTGCCCCGAAGTAACTTCAAGGCGCTGTCACCCGGGTAATCATTGCGGTCGAAGCCCAAATAAGCGACATGCGCAGGGGAGGCTGAGTTGTCCGATGTAAGCAGCAAAGGGGACACTGCGAAGAGTACAAAAGCGAGTGCAGCCCAAATGACGAAATGACGCGTTTTCACTCTGACAATTTACTGCATGTCGCCTCGTATCAGAGGCAGTCAATATCGCACGGCATGATCAGTCGATGAGTGAGATGGCGAATTTCGCCAGTTCACGAAGACTCAGCGTGGCTTCACCCCGCCACAAGCAAACTGTCGCTCAATTTCAAGTTCTTTTTCGCGTCCCTTCATTCCCTTTGAAATGACTTCTGGATTCGAGATCGTGTGCGCTCTCAACTGGTACTCGTACCCACCCATGTGGCCGAAGCTGCCCGCTTGGAAAACACCTTCGACGTCGACGTTCACAATGGCTGCATCTTTCGGGGTGTGCTTAATTGTCTTCTCGGACCGTTCATCAAGCTCCGAAGTATCCAGCCAAACTCGGCCGTCGCAGCCGAGGCAGTGAAGATACGTCCACTCATAGCCGTATATCCAAGTTGCCCGAATCTTCACGGTCTTTCCGTTGTATGTCTCTGGGTGTCGTATCAACTCGCAAAATTCCATTTGCGATTGCGGAGACGCCGATGGGCCCAGAAGAAATATGCAGGAAAACGCTGTGACGGAAGTGCGGCGGATGTACATTTGGGGAGATTATGACACCTCACTGTTGTAACCAGGCGGTTGCACTCAAAACTTGGTCCCCTCAGTGACCGTAACGGAGGCCTTGGGCCTGTAATCCCTACGACAGCTAACTGGCGGGTGCGTGTGATCGTTGTGCCGTTACGCAGAAGTTCTTACGCTAATTGTTCTAAAACATCAGCACTTCGCAAAATAGCTGCGAACGAGGTGAACAAGTTCTTCTTCAAACTCGGGAGTTTGCAAAATAGAGGATTCTTCAATGACGGCGGAGCGGATTGCCCCTGCGATGGCTCGACTGATGACGAACAGCATGGTTGTGGTCGGCTGGCGCGCGTTTTTTAAAAAAAGATGGTCGCGACTGATCGCCATCTGCGAAGTTATTTCCTGGAAAGCATGCGAGCTCTCGGAGGCAAATTGGGCAATTCCCTCTGCCATGAGCGCTTCGAAGGCCGCACGTCGAACTTTGCTCTGCTTCTTTTGGGACGCGATCAGCGCCCTTATTCCGAGCCGTGCCGGATCGATGCTTGTATCCTGGGACACGTCAGCGATGACTTTCATCACAGCAGCGCGATCGCGCGCGATTTCGCGCCGCGCGATCTCTATAAGGATTGCCTGCTTGTTGGGGAAGTATTGGTAAAGAGTTCCAACACTGATTCCGGCGCGCTCAGCAATATGGTTGGTATTCAGCGCTGACCTTCCCTCCTTCTGCAAAATCTGAGCAGCCGCCTGAAGAATAACCTCTATTGTGTCGGCGGCACGCTGCTGAACTGGCGTTCGCCTCTTGAAATCAGAGGATCGCAGCTTGCGTTTCAGGGGCATTTATCCGAGCCAAATCCGAGCAGAAAACATGAGTTTTGCTCATATATTCGATGTATGTCAAGGAGATGGTATGAGCAAGATCATCAGGCCACTGGTCGGACTCTTCGTGGTTGCGTCTTTGCTCGCTCAGAGCGCGCAAGCACAGCAGCAGAAAACGGTGAGTGGGCCGTCGGTATTGTTCCAGATCTTGGAAGCGCGGCAGCCAATCACAGTCGCTACCGCTGCGGAAGACGCAACAGTTAAACATCTAGGCTCGGAACCCAAGATGATCACGGTGCCTGCGGGGACGCACGTAATCATGCAGCTCATTAGTCCGCTAGATACGGAATCAGCGGTCGAGGGAACCGGCGTGTATCTGGAGACAATATTTCCGGTCATCGTTGGAGATGAGGTTGCAATCCCGGCTAAGAGCTATGTTACGGGAACAATCGAGACAGAGAAGCGCGCGGGTCACGTAGCACGCGTCGCGAGCTTCCGTATGCATTTCACGCAAATGACTCTGTCGGGAAAGGGAACGACCTCGACCATTGATGGTGTTTTGCTAAGTCTGCCCGGTTCATCCACGACGCGGCGCGACAAGAACTCAGGGAGCGTCGCGCGAGCAGATCAGCTCGACAAAGCTTTGCCATTGATCGCCGACGGGGCGCTTGCCGGAGCGGTGCTCGGCTCGGTACGGAAATATGGGATCGGCAAGTGGGCAGGCGCTGGTCTCGGAACCGGAATTGCCGCCGGCGGCGTCTTGTTGACCCGCGGCAACGAAATCCATTTACAAGAGGGCGCCAAAGTTGAGATGGCCCTGGAGGCGCCGCTCACGGTGCCGGCCTCGCCCCTGGTAACCCAGTTTCAGGTACAAGCCTTGGTTGAACACGCCAAACCAGCTGCGCGTGCTGAGAACGGACCTTCCACTGATTCCCAGCGATCGCGCGCAAAGTCAACCATCGGAAGATTGCTCTCACAACAGATATTGCGAGCAATGTGGCGATGAAAACTTATGTTGCGCGTAGTATCCCTCTCCCTTTTTCAAAGTCAAAAGCAAGCAGCGAGGAGACAAAAACCGTGCGAAACCACCGCCGACTGGTTGCGCTCTTCGCGGTTTCGTCCAACATTACACCGCCGCCAACAAGTTAAGGATCTGCCACCCGCCTCGGAGACCAGTCTACAATTGCCCGAGTGCGTCGGACTTGCTTGCTTACGCTGATCTTGCTCTGCGGTTCGATCCCCTCCCTGCCCGCTACCGACAAGCCTCTAATGCTCGGCAACCTGCTCATATCTGTCGAATCGTTGACCACTGTGGATACAGCGCCGCGACCGTTCTCGACTGGAACAGCGCTCAGAAGAGCAAGAGAGGGATATCGGCTGGTTCAGGTCAGCGTTAGCGTGACGAACGTTGGGAAGCACTTGGTTTGCACGCGCCTCAAATCCACATTGGACACTCCGTACGGGAATACATATGCCGGTGATGTGAAATTGGGGAAAGCCGAAAATGTCATCGACCTTCTCGCGCCATATCATCAGCTACGCGGAATTGTTCTCTTCGAGATCAGGAATGGGACTAACCCTGAAGGAATCTCATTCGGTCAGGTCGGCAACACTCAAGGTTGCAGCAGAGAATCGGATTTTGTCCGACCGACGGAAGTACGCCTTTCGCTGCACCGCTGAGAAAGTGTCACGGTGCGGTTCCTGCATCGATTCGAGTAGCCCGTCAGCCTCGAGTTGACTCTTGCACTACGATGTGACACCATGTGTCACATGAAGACGATTACCATCCGGGAACTTCACGAAGCGACAGGACGCTGGGTTCGTAGGGCGGCGCAAGGAGAGATTCACGTAACAGAGCGTGGCAGATTGATCGCTAAGATTCTCCCCGCAAAGGCTGCGCCAGCAAAAGTCTTCTTTGCCAATCCCACATACACGCGCGCTTATCTCGCTCAACGAAAGAATCTGCACGGCGGGACCGACTCCACTCGAATCATCAGCGAGGAGCGCGACAGCCAAGTAAGGTGATCTACCTCCACACAACCTACCTCGTTCGTCTCTATTATGCAGATCCCGGAGCGGATGCCGTTCGCGCACTCGCGGCTACCGACAATATCGCCTGCGCTGCGCATGGCCAGGTAGAGATGATTGCAGCCTTTCATCGCAAGTTGCGCGAAGCAGCTATCACCAAGTAGATAACTGTTCGGAACAGTTAGGCGCTCAAAATCCCGCCTCTTCCCATTTTGAGTGCAATGGCGATATATCAGCAGTCTCACATCGGCAACGGACGTAACCTTGGACCCGAAGGCCAATCCGAACATCCAATCCTCTGTCGACGACAGCGATTGAATGCGCGCCAGCGAGTCGCTGCGCTCCCCATCAAGCAGGAATTCAGGTCGATTGCCTTATCAGGATTGTTTCCTAGTTGAA
>JAFAUE010000002.1 GCA_019243475.1 Acidobacteriota bacterium
ATGGTCTGGTGCGCGAACCTGCGTCGTTCTCGCTGGCTGACCTGCGAACCTATCCAGCTCGCAGCCACATCACTGAAATCGCTTGTGAGGAGGGTTGGTCCTACATCGCCGAGTGGATTGGCGTGCCTCTTTCGCACGCGCTGGATCTGGTGGGAGTTCTGCCGCAAGCCAAATATGTTGTTTACGTCTCGATGGAACCCGACTCCTGGGACAGCATCGACATGGCCGATGCTCTGCATCCTCAAACACTTCTTTGTTACGGCATGAATGGCAGCAACCTTCCGGTGCCCCATGGTGGGCCGCTTCGGCTGCGGCTACCTCGGCAAGTCGGCTACAAGAACATGAAGTTCATCACTCGCCTGACGGTCACAGACAATATCAAGAAATTTGGCAAAGGCCTTGGCTGCATCTCTGCCGAGTATGGCTACGCCTGGTACGCCGGCATCTGACAGACATTTGAATCTCGCGAACAAACCGCCTTCAATCGTCTAGGCGAAACGTTTCTCGATTGCACCGGTCCGGTGATGGTCTGTTCAAGTCCTGCATCTGTAAGCGCTTGTTCGCCTGAACAATGGCGGCCTGAATCGTTTTGGTCCCAAAACCATCCAATGGTTTGCTGTTCCAGAAAGGTCAACGTCATGTCCCTGCGCCCGGTAAAGGAAATCATTCAAACCAAGTCGACAATCGAAGGGGCCGGAGTAAAGCTGCAGCGCGCATTTGGTTTCGGCAAGACGCGCGAGTTCGATCCATTTCTTTTGTTCGACGATTTTCGGAACGAAAATCCCGCGGACTACCTTGCGGGCTTTCCCTGGCATCCGCATCGTGGCATTGAAACGATCACCTACGTTCTGGCTGGCTCGGTTGAGCATGGCGACAGTCTCGGCAACCGAGGCAAAATGACCGCCGGCGATGTGCAGTGGATGACTGCGGGCAGCGGCATTCTGCATCAGGAAATGCCCAAGGGGGATGCTGGCGGTCGGATGCATGGATTCCAGCTTTGGGCCAACCTGCCCGCGTCGTTGAAAATGACGGATCCTCGTTATCAGGACATTCCCTCGCCAGAGATTCCGGAGGTCACGGAGGATGACGGTACTCAGGCGCGCGTGATTTGCGGCGAGTTCTGGGGGAAGAAGGGCCCGGTCGAAGGAGTGGCGGCCGATCCCAGTTATCTGGACATCTCTGTGCCGCCAGGAAAAGACAAGCGCCTCAAAGTCGAGACGACTCGGAACGCCTTCGCGTACGTGTTCGCAGGGTCGGGTACTTTTCGTGACTCGTCACAGCCGCGTGCGGTGCTGACGGAGTCGGCAGTCGATCCAAACGCTGCGCCGACTTACGACGTGTCAAACCATTCTCTCGTGCTCTTTGATCGCGGAGACGAGGTCCTGGTGCACGCGGGACCGGAGGGCATTCGCTTCCTTCTGGTCTCAGGCAGACCGATTGAAGAACCGGTTGCCTGGTACGGCCCGATTGTGATGAATACTCAGGAACAGATCCGCCAGGCGATCGGCGAACTACACACGGGCGCCTTCATCAAGCATCGATAAGGAAGCGACCCTTCTAGAGCAGGTGGCACGGGCAGCCAGAATCAAAGCGACCCTGTGCCACCCGCAGGTTGCTGACTTTTCTTTCCTTTTCCGGCAAGATGATTGGATGGCCGGCAACCAGAAATCCAGGCAGGCGAGCGAGCAGGTGCGCGAATTAGGCCACGCCGCCGTTGACTGGATTTCGCGCTATATCGAACGCGCGCCTTCCCTCCCGGTCCTGTCCCCTCTCGATCCACGCGACGTTCTTGCTTCCCTGCCGCAGCACCCGCCTTCTGACGCCGAGCCATTTGCGGCAATCCTGCGCGATCTCGACGAAAAGATTCTCCCCGGGATTACGCACTGGCAGTCACCAAACTACTTTGCCTACTTCCCTGCCAATAGCTCGCCGCCGTCCGTCGCCGGAGATCTGCTTTCATCCGGACTCGGTGTACAGGGCATGCTGTGGGCAACGAGTCCCGCCTGTACCGAATTGGAAATCAGAATGCTCGATTGGCTCGTAGAAATGCTCGAGCTGCCCCAGCACTTTCTCTCAAGCAACAGTGGTGGAGGCGTAATTCAGGATTCCGCGTCGAGCGCTAACTTGTGCGCCGTGCTTGCCGGACGTGAACGCGCGACGAACTTTGATTCGAACGAGAACGGCTGCGATCAGGGGCTGACTGCCTACACGTCAAACCAGGCGCATTCCTCCATGGAGAAGGCCATAAAAGTTGCGGGCATCGGGCGTAAAAATCTGCGTCTTATCGCGGTTGACGAGAACTTCCGCATGAAGCCTGAGGCGCTCGCTGCAGCGATCCGCGAGGACAAGCGGGCCGGGGGTGTTCCCTGCTTTGTTGGAGCCACTGTGGGTACGACGTCGGCGATGGCCATCGATCCGCTTGAAGAAATCGGCGCAATCTGCGGGGAACATAACATCTGGCTTCACGTGGACGCCGCAATGGCCGGTACGGCAGCGCTCTGTCCGGAGCTGCGCTACATCCACGCGGGGCTCGATTTGGCGGACAGCTATTGTTTCGATTGTCACAAATGGATGTTCACCAACTTCGATTGCACGTGTTTCTACGTTCGCAAACGCAACGAGTTGACAGAGGCGCTGACCATCACGCCTGAATACCTGCGAAATGCCGCCTCCTCAAGCGGTTCGGTTGTGGACTTTCGCGACTGGCATGTTCCACTAGGCCGACGCTTTCGCGCGCTAAAGTTGTGGTGCGTGATCCGCTCTTACGGTGTGGACGGCCTCCGCGCAATGGTGCGCCACCATGTGAAGCTCACCCAAATGTTTATTGAGTGGTTAAAGAGCGATGCCCGTTTTGAGATCGTTGCACCGGGTTCCCTCAATTTGGTTTGCTTCCGGCTAAAGGGACCTGATTCAGCAACCGAAGCTCTTATGCAGAAGCTCAACGCATCGGGTCGCTTGTTTCTTTCGCATACCAAGCTGAGCGGCAAGTTCACGTTGCGCTTATGCGTGGGACAGACCTATACGGAGGAAGAGCACGTGCGCGAGGCGTTTGAACTCATTCAGCAGCACGCCTCGGAACTCGCCATGGGGGCGCGATGAAGCATCCTTTTCTGCATCCCTGGGCCGCTAGCGGCAATCCAAACCGAACGGTGATCAATCCCATTATTGAAAGAGGCGCGATTGGACTGCGAATGTCTTCGCTTTGCTGAAATTCCGGGCTCGTCCCGCCTCTTTCTCGACTTCCTGGCGCTTACTCCCTCTGCGCGGAAGTTTTATCCCACCTCAACAACGTCGGTAGATCAGCTTGCTGAGCAGGCGAAGCATCTGCAATTTCCAGATGACCGGCGGGAACGCGTTGCGGCTGTCCTAAGCCGGCAAAATCGAAGCTGGAGAGCCGGCCCGGAAACGTTGGATAACATCGAGCGTTTGCGAAATGGAGCCCTCGCCGTAGTATCCGGGCAGCAGCTAGGACTCTTTCTTGGTCCCGCATTCACCATCTACAAAGCTATAACGGCAATTCGGCTTGCTCGCGAGCTCACCGTGCGCGGAGTGGAAGCAGTTCCGGTCTTCTGGCTCGCGGCGGAGGACCACGACCTGGCGGAAGTGAATCACGTCTTTGTTCCTGACATTCACGATGGCTTGCCTCGCCTCGAAACCGCTTCACAGGGAAAGCACGCGCAGCCAGTTGGCACAATTGTGTTGGACGCGGACATTGAAACCCTCACCGCGGAGCT
>JAFAUE010000029.1 GCA_019243475.1 Acidobacteriota bacterium
CCGGTTCTCGGCGAGCGCAGTTTCCATGTTCTTCCAGGCGTTGGAGTAGGTTTTCACGATTGCCTGGCCGGTCAACTGTTCAAGCGGGCGCGGCTGTATTTGTGACGCGTCGAGCTTGACGGAGACGACGTCCGGGGCTGCGGCGAATGCCCTTGAAAGCAGAGGCCCGACCGCGCTTAAGATGAGCGCCAGGGCAAGCCCGAGAAGGAGAAGCCGGAGTGCGGTCTCGCTTCCCGAAATGGGACGCTCTTGAATGCCGGCAGCGCTCTTCACAGGCCACCTCCCCAGCGAACTTCGTTTCCTAACACTACTCCGGAAGCAACGGAGACGGTCTCTCCCGGAACAGCGGGGAGAACAGCTCGCGCAATACCCTTACGAATGGGCGCGTCTACGGTCGAACGGCCTTTGCCCGGTTCACTGGACGTAAACGTGACGACGGTCCCGTCCGGCAGCGGATTCCCGGAGCAGTCGCGCACTGGATCGGTCTCGGCGATCAGTGAATCTTTTTCTTTGTGAACTTTCAGCCGCAGGTTGCAGGGTTCAGAAGCAGTCTCTTCCACAACGCGGCGGACGGATGTGTTTCCGACTGTCACCACGAACTGCCCGGTTCCCGCTTTGGAACTCGAGCCGGTCTGGAGATAGGCGACGCCGTCTTTTGAGGTCAAGCGATCTACCTTGGAGCCGGCGCTTGGTACGGACAAATCGAATGTGACCGGCGTCGGCTGAACGACCAGGTTGTCGTATTGGTCAAAAACGAAGGCGGTGCCGGCGATGACCTTCGGTTCTCCAATCCGGACGCGCGAGGGTCGAGCGAGAAAGTTGATTTTCTCTGCTGCGGCTGGCGCGACATACAACTCCTTGCTGCTGTTCCCATCGCTCGCCTTGAGCGCAACGGTGAAGTAGCCCGAATTGCGCAATTCGTCGGCCTTGATCTCAACTGGCTCACCCAGCTTGATGTCGCGCTTGATAGCGGTGCCCGGGCCGGCGACGTAGAGAGTTGCATCGCCGCTTCCCGACGTCTGGATGGTAAGCGGCTGGCCAGCTACCGCCTTCCCCGGCAGGCGCAGGTCAGCCGCAAAGCAGCTGGTTCCGGCAAGGCACGTCAATATTCCCAGAATTGGAAGTCGCAGTTTCATCCTGAATGTCCCGTTATGCGCTTGGCCTGTCCATGGAGAAATGATTCACCACTACCCGATAGCTGTGGACATTGGGAGCGATGTCGTCGTTCACACTCACAGCAAACGGCACAGGAACCTGCGGACGCAGAGCTTGATCGACATAGCCGTCGGAGATCCAGATCACGTGGCCGCTGTTGTCGTAGTACGTGGCGAGCACTTGTGGGATGTTGACTAGCTGCCCGCTCTGATTCATCAGTTCGCCCTTGAGCACCGTGTGGCCCGTGTCGGTTTTCTCGAGCTGTTGGTGCAGGACGCCGATTACCGGATCCGCGGAGGCCGGTACCAGCACGGATGTCGGGTTCAACGTGACCTTCTTCACCTGATTGATGTGTACGCCGTCGAAGTCAATGCGGAATGGCGTGATCTCCTTCGGCAGCAGCACATGCGAGATCTTGTCGAAGCTGGTTTCTTCGCCAAGCTGCTCGCCGTCCTTGCCCAGAAGAATGCCCTGGATGTCCACATAACCCGGAACGGTATCTTCGTTCACCAGCTCGCCAAGGATGATCACCTTGCCTTCACGCTCGACGGCGTTCATCGACGTGATGCGGACGTGCGGGCTCTCGGCGTTCTGGGCGCCCCACTCGTTGTCTTCCGAATCGCTGTGGATCACGTCCCAACGCAAATAGTTTTCAGAAATCACCTGTGGGGGCAGGTTCGGCTCGTGATGCTTGGGCCATAGGATCTGCCAGCTTCCGTTGTCGCTGCTGACCAGCTTCAGGTCGCGGCTCTCATGCAGGTCGCCCACAGCCGTTGCCCACATGAGACTGGCGCGGACCAAAGCCTCGTTCCCATTGTGGGCCAAGAGTCTTGGTTCGGCGTCGCGCAGCTGAGACAGAGTTTTCAGACTGCCGTCCCGGCCGGCAATATCGTGATACATCGTGCTGAAATCGACGTTGCTCGATGGAGCGATGAGTTCATAGGCTCCGCGGTAATCGTCTGCTTTCACCCGATCATAGAAAGCCTGCACGGCGCCTTCCGGAGAGCTGGTGCGTTCTTTGGACTTGCTGGGAGCTGTACCCGCGGCAATCAACACCGCGGTCAGCGCAATCATTACGATGGCAAGAATGCGATTCATTATTTGGCCTCCCGGAGCACCACTGCGTCTTCCTCAGGAGCGTCAGTGGTTGCAGGGAAATCGATGGTCTCGGCCAGACGGCGGCGCTCAGGGAAAGCAATCAGCAGCGTGAGCGCGAAGACAACCGTACACATCGGCAGCGTTCCCCAAAGCAGGCCTTCAAGCGGTGTGGGCACCGCGCCCGGCGGGGGAGTAATTCTGTGGGCCGGGGGAACGTCGTCCTTGCTCCACAGCGTCACATTGCCGTTGTCATAGACTTCAGCCTGGCGCCATCCGGCAAATGCGAGCAGAGGCTCATAATACGGATCGCGAACGAAGATGTACTTCAGGCCGTAATGATCCGCGTGCTGCAGCATGGATCGCAGCGCTTCCATGCCGTGATGGAAATATTTAGCGTTCGTGAGCTGAGCCGAACCACCAGCCATCAGTTCGGGAAGCAATCGTCCGGCGTTATAGTCACCATCCACCGAGCTGGCATTGGCGAGAACGCTCACTCTCGCGAGTTGCATTCCGAATCCCAGCGTGATGTAGCGATAACGGGCATGATCGTCCCGATTCAGGAAGCTGACTACGTCATCGATGCTGAACGGACTGCTCTGAATCGGATGCGCGTGCAACCAGGCCAATGCGCCGGATCCCGAAAGCACCGCGGCCAAAGCCAGTCCGGCCACTGCCTTTCCCCGGAAACGATCGATCAGCCATTCGGCGATCAGTCCGGCAAACGGTAGCGCCATCAGCGTTGCCCAATAGGTGAAGCGCTCATAAGTGAGCACCTCCCAGATGCGGGTCCCAAAGACGAGCTTAGGAAGCGGCGTGGTCCCGCCCAGACCGATCATGGCAACAAACCACCACCCGATGAACAGGGGACGCAAGCGCTTGTCTGTAGCGCCGCGCCAGAAGATGAACGGAATGGCCAGAATCAGGGCTGCCGTGGGAATGATGAAGTAGTTCATTCCCTGCACAGGTTCGAGGATGTAATTGGCGCGGCTCTCGTGATAGATCGGAGCTTGCTTGATGGGATTGTGATAGAGCTGGACCCAGTACGGCGCGAGCACGACCAGCACGCCAATAATTGCGAGCACTGAAAAGATGATTGTTCGCGTTGCCACCTGGCGCATCGTCGCATCGGCGCGATCGTCACGATGATCGATGAAGGCCAGGCAGATAACCGGAATGGCGAAAAACGGCGTTCCGAAGATCATGCTCACGTGGTGTCCGGCGCAGCCAACCAGGAAAATGGCGAGACCCTTCCAGAAGGCCAGCATTCGACCTTCGCGGATCCACAAATAGAAGAACGGCAGCGAATTCAACAGCATGACGGAGGCGAAGGTCGTGTTGATCTGACCTGCCTGATAAACCATCATTACCAATGAGCCGAGGAAGATGCTTCCGATGGCTGCATACAGCGAAGCGCGTTCATTCACCCATAACCGCGCGTAACGGTACACGCCGATAGGCAACAGCAGAATGACGAGAGCTTGAACGATGGTGTAGGCCATCGTCAGACCAACAATGTGCGAGAACAGCGCGATGAGCTGGTGGATCAGCGGCGGATAGCTGGTCTGCGAGAAGCCGGCAAACCACTTTTCATTCCAGGGATTGAACCAGTGATGCGCGTAGTGATCCGCGAAAAACATGTGGGTATTGCCGTCAAACGAGCCGGCAGGCAACTGGAACAGGAGGAGGGGTGCGTGCACGGCCAAGGCAAGCAGCAGCAGCCACCCAAAAATAGGAATGCGCTTGGTGGAAGCAGGGAAAGTGCTGGAACTGTAAAACAAGGGAACGCCTCCGCAGAATCCTTACAGGCAGGTTTGGATTCCTATCCGGCAGCTTTGGTTTTCCGCAGCTCTGGGGAGAGCGGCAGAGGCGCTTTATCATGGTGTTTTTGCCGCAAAACTCACTGCCGGCCGCCACCACCGAGGTCTTTCTGCCCACCAACGCTTTTTTACCCTAGCCGCTAACTCTTAGAGACTCTGCTTGCATCCAAGCTGATGTTCGGCAGAGCTGCTGCCGCTCTACGGCTCGTTCGTCTGCTGTGAGCGCTGAGCTGCTGTTTTGGGCCCAAGCATCTTTAGAGTCCGTTGTTCCAAGCCGAGATCATGAAGAATCGTTCCCTGGAAAAGTTCGCGCCTGTAGTCGTTTTGCGTAACCTTCTCATCGTCGTCGTCGCGCTTACGGTTTGTGCCGGCGCACAGACATTCGAGATCGGCGGCCAGCAAAACCCACAGCCCCAGCAACAAAAATCCCAGCCTGAAAAGTCGCGGCGAGCGGCGCCGTCCACCGCGGCAGTTGCCAGCGAGGACCAGCAGTCGGGCCTTGGTCAATTTGGCTGCAGCATCGATTGCACCCGTGAAGTGCGCGCGGCCGACGATGCCTTGAAACACAACAATGCAGCTGCGGCTTACGCGCATGCGAAGCGCGCAGTTGACATGGCGCCGGGAGAGAAGAGCACCTGGTTCACCCTCGGGTATGCAGCGCGACTCGCCGGACACCTCACGGAATCGGAAAATGCGTACAAGCGTGGACTTCAGCTCGCGCCCAACGCCGCCGAAGGTCTTTCCGGACTGGCTCAAACGTATTTCCGTGCGGGCCGAGTCGCCGATGCCAAGCGAATGCTCCTGGACGTAATCGCGAAGTATCCGAACCGGGTTGACGATCAAATGATGGCTGGCGAGCTCTTTCTGCAAACCGGCGATGTCCAGCAGGCGCTGCAAATTCTGCAGCGTGCCGAGCAGATCAAGCCTTCAGCTCACGCCGAGCTGCTGATGGCCATTGGGTATATGCGATTGCATGAGACTGCCCGGGCCAAGCAGTTGCTCGACCTGGCGCGCCACCGCGATCCGAACAACATCGACATCTTTCGCGCAGTAGCAAACTTCCAGCGCGAGTCGCACGATTATCAGGGCGCCATTGCGACTCTGAAGAGCGCTCCAGTGCAAAAGCCGGACCTGCTCGCCGACCTTGCTTATACCTACGAGCTTGCCGGCCTGAAGCAAGAAGCAGCCGACACGTATTCGCGCTACGCCGACGCCGATCCAAAGAACATCAATGCTCAGCTCAGCGCCGCGCAAGCATGGATGCGGATGAGCGACATGCAAAAGTCGCAACAGTTCATCGACCGCGCTGCGGCAGTCGAGCCCGACCACTATCGTCTGCATGCTGTCCGCGCCGCATTTGCAAAAATGCAGAATAAAGATGATGTTGCGGCAAAAGAATATGAAGCCGCTCTGGCGCGTATGCCGGAGGACGTGCCCGAAGGCCCAATCTTCCCCATTGAGCTGCGCCTGAACCTCTCCGAGTTGTACAAGGCCTTGGGTAATAGCGCTGGCGCGCAGCAGCAGATTGCGCTCGCCGAGGAACTGATCAACAAGATTCAAGTTGAAGGTCCGCAGAAAGCCGAGTTCTTGCGTGTGCGTGCATCCATCGAGATGGGTGACAGCCGGTATGACGCGGCCACCAAAGACCTGCAGGACGCCATGCAGCTCGATCCCAATAACTCCAACATCGAGTTGCAGTATGCCAACCTGCTTTGGATTGAAAACAAGAAGGCTGATTCGGAAAAAGTTTATCTGGCGGTTTTGAAGCACGATCCGAAGAACCGCTACGCGTATGAGAGCCTCGGCTACCTGATGCGTGACGAGGGTAAAACGCCGGAAGCAGAGCGCTACTTCCACGAGATGGCCAAGCTCTATCCCGACGACTACATTCCTTACCTCGCTCTCGGCGATATGTACACATCGCTCGATCGTCTGGATGATGCGGAGATTGCTTACGAGCAGGGATATAAATTAGCGCCGCAAAGTGCACCGATTGTCGCCGGCGGGTCGAACGCCGCCATCCAGAACCATAAGTTCAAGCTGGCCAGCACCTGGATCCATCGCTCTACCTCCGCCATGATGGACGACCCCAAGATACAGCGTGAATGGGAGCGCAATTTGTTCCTGGAAGGCAAGTATCGGGAGTCTGCCCAATTCGGGAACAAAGTGCTGGCGCAGCGTCCGAACGACCTGGATGGCGCGGTTTACCTGGCGTACGACCTTTACAATCTCGGCCGCTTCGACGACACGCTCGCACTGGCCTCGCGTTATGAGCTTGTACTGCCTAACGAGCCCAATTTCCCCCTGCTCGAAGGTCACGTGCATAAGCAGCAGGCCCTGCTCGATCAAGCAGTAGACGACTACGGCCGAGCCTTGAAACGCGATCCCAAGATGGTTGAGGCTTTTGTAAATCGCGGATATGTCGAGAATGACCTGCAGGACGCAGACGCCGCCATCGCGGATTTCGACCAGGCGTTGACGCTGCAGCCGAACAACGGTAGCGCACGCCTGGGCGCGGCTTTTTCCAATCTGGAGCTGCATCGCCCGCACGCATCACTCGATCAAGTAACGCAGGCTGAGAAAATCCTGGGTGTTTCGGCTGCGACGCATGAAGTGAAGGCGACTGCGTATCGTCAACTTCGCCAGCTGCAAAAGGCAGAGACCGAGTACCGCGCCGCCATCACTCTCGCTCCCAGCGACCAGTCGCTGCATGTAGCCTTGGCGGATACGCTCTATTACGAACACAAATATCGCCCCGCAATCGACCAACTCACGATTGCAATTCGCGAAGAGCCCGATGATCCGTTCCTCTATGCGCAGCGGGCACACGCGGAAGCCGAGCTGAAAATGCGCTCGGAAACTTTACAGGACGTGAAAGAGGCAGAAACGCAGGCGCCGGACCAGGGCGCGGTGCTGCTGGCCACTGGTGACGCCCTGTCGCTCCTTGGCGAAAAAGATGCCGCTCAGCAGCGATTTGCGCGCGCACTCGATGCCCCCGATACCAACCGCGTCGAAACCAGGCTCGCATTCGCGCGCTTGTTCGTGAACCAGCATCGCTACGACGACGCTCGCCAGCAGGTATCGCTCGGTTTCACCGAAGCGCGAGTGGGCGAAGCCGCGCCCGCCACAGCCGACGATCTGGTAGCTGCGGGGAACATCTTTCTGTCGATGAACGACTTCGATCTGGCTCAGAAGCTCTATGAGCGCGCCAAGGAATCCGGGGCGGCTGACGAGCAAGTTGCTGTCGGTATGGCAAACGTCGCGCTGGCACAGGGCGACGATCGCTCAGCCGAGAAGTATCTAGCGAGCCTCGGCAATCCAGATCAATACGTCGATGACTACGACTACATGCTGGCACAGGGCGCGATTTATCGCATGCGGCATGACATGCCCGATGCCGTGAATGCCTTCGCCCGTGCGAATGCACTGGCGCCGGAGAGCGACAACAATGAAGTTCAGCGCAGCTTGCACGAGGCCGCCGGCGAAGAAGGGATGCCGGTGACTCAGCGGGTCAATGTGCTCTCTGACATATCGATGGCGCCCATATTTGACGACTCCACCATTTATACGACTGACGCGAAGATCTTCGGTCAAAGCGGGAACACCAGCTCGCTGCCGACTCCGCGACGATTGGTCGAGACGCAGTACACCCAAGGCTATCGCTATCATCCCGACGGCATTCCGGAGATCAGCGGATTCTTCCAGCTCGATCACTATGCGGGCAATTATTCGCTCCCGTTTGCATCAAAAATCGTGTCGACCGATACCAACAATTACAACTTCAACACTGGAATCAATCCGGTTTTGCGGGTGGGAACAGCACGGTTTGACTTCAACACCGGACTGCAGTTTACGGTTCGGCGCGACAGCAATTTCCCGACGAGCTTCGACGTGAACCAGAACCTCTTCCGCCAGTTTGTGTACATGTCGAGCAGTCCGCTGTTCAACGCGCTGAGCATTCAGGGATCGGCCTATCACGAATCCGGCCCGTTCCTTTTGCAAAACCTGAGCTCCGGCGAAAAGGGCGCGCGCATCGACTTCACTGTTGGCCGTCCGTGGGGGAAAAATGCGCTGGTAACCGGCTACACGGTACGCGATTTGCAATTCAGTCCCGTGGTCAGCGAATTCTTCTCTACGTCGTCCTATATCGGAATCCAGCGCAAGTTTGGACAAAAGCTGACCTTAACACCGATGGTGGAGATGATCCGTTCGTGGCGCGTGCAGGCGCCTCAATATGCGCGTGCGGAGGCGTTTGTGCCGGCGGGGAGTTTCCAGTATCGAGCGACTCCGAAATGGACACTGGACGGCAACTTTGCCTGGCAATCGGGCCGAGGCAAAGATCCTCTGTTGCACGCTTATGACAACGTGCAGAGCGGAATTTTCATCTCTTACCTCAAGCCTTTGCGCCAGAACCGGCATGACGGGCTAGGAGAGTTCCCGGTTGAGTATCCAATCCGGTTTTCACTGGGAGTGCAGCAACAGAATTTCTTTAATTTAGCTGGCCACGGACAGGCAGAAATCGTACCTGTGATTCGCCTGACGCTTTTTTAAAGGAGCCAGAGAGGTCGGATGAAGCTTTACTGGAAAAGCACCGCCACAAACGACTCCTCGAAACAGAGACCATGGACATAAGAGCAATCCTATTAGTTGGCGCGCCCGAGGAGTCTTCCTCGTCATCCGGAATCAATGCGGAGGTGTTTGCCGGCTGCTCGATGGCATTCCTTCCGCTTCTGGGTCGCCCAATCCTGCAACGAATTGCAGAGCGGCTCAGAGCAGCCGAGATTTGTTCCATTTCGGTACTGAACGCAGGGGAAAGTCCGGCAGCGTGGGTTGAGGCCGCGCGAACTACCGACGTGCGCTGGAAGGACGTTCCTGCGGCGCAAATCTGGCGGGCGGCCGAAGACGAGTTCGAACACTTGGTGCATGCAGGCGCGGAATTGGTGCTGTTGCTGCGGCTCGGACCGTATGCGGAAATCGAGTTCGACTCTCTGATTCAGTGCCACCTTGATCGCCGCAGCCACGTTACCGGGGTTATTGCTGCGGATGGTCCTGTCGATGTGTTTGTGCTTTCCAGTTCGCGCCGGAATGACGCAGCGTTTCTCCTGCGCAACAAGTTGGCGAAGATGCGCGTCGCCTCCACCCCATTCGTCACCAGCGGTTACGTAAACCGCTTAAGCACGCCGGCGGACCTGCGGCGTTTGACGGTCGACAGTCTCATGCAAAAGACCGGCATTCAACCGGTGGGAGCGGAGATTCGGCCGGGAGTCTGGGTGGACAAAGGCGCACGGCTGGCGCGAAACGTACGTTTAGTTGCTCCCTGTTATATCGGCGCAAGCAGCAAAGTGAAAGCCGGCGCGCTTATCACGCGCGGCAGTTCTGTTGAGCATCACTGTGTCGTTGATTGCGCTTCGGTAGTGGAAGCGAGCACTCTGCTTCCGCTTTCCTACGTCGGTATAGGCCTGGACGTGAGTCATTCGGTGGTTGGAGCGAACCGCATTTTCAGCACCAAGTTTGCTGCCGAAGCTCAAATCGAAGATCCGAACCTGGTCGCGGAGCTGCCAAGCACTTCAGTCGTGCGCACGCTGAGCCATGCGGCGAGCTTGTTCGCGTTTGTGCCTCGACAGATATTGCAAAGCTTTCGGCATCCGCGACTGCGTCCGACCCAGGTTGACCCCGGATGCACGCCGTCAAACGAATTCGACGCCTCAGCTTTGGCGCATCCAATCGCGCGGGACCGAAGTTTGTCGTCCGGCGTGGTGGCAGGAGTGAGGGATTATGGAAATCAGTAGGCCCGTAGTGGTGAAGCGCATGCCCGAACGAATGAACCAACGTGAGGCGCGCAACTTTCTCAAAGACGTCCAGCCGTTTCTCAAGGCCGATCGTCCACAGCTCGTTTTCGACCTTTCTCAGGTCAAACAGCTCGATGCCGCCGGAGTGGAAATGCTCCTGCACTGCGTCTCCGAGGTCATGAAACGAGACGGTGATCTCAAACTGGCCTCGCTCTCCCCGCAGGCCGCGATGATTCTTGAGTTAACGCGTACTGGTCGGATGTTCGAGATCTACGAGACGTCGACCGACGCGGCTCGCAGTTTCTCCGGATTCTTGCCCAACGCGATGCGGCAGGTTCCTGCTTACCAGCAGCCTGCATCTATCGGCGAGCGTCTCGCTGCATAAGGCTGGGCACCCGAATAAAAGACTTTTACATCCAAAGCAGCAGCACTGCGAGCAGCTGAATCTTCGCTCATGAGCTCCGATCAAAGCACCATTTCGCTACCCTTGCGCGACGGCATCGCCGTTGCCCCAAAGAAAACGGGGCTAAACCGTACGGCAAGTGTCGTGTTGAGCGGAAGCCTAATCCTTCTGCTTGGTTCGGTGCTCGTCTCCGCGCTGAATTTTCTCTTTAACGTCATCATGGCTCGCTTGCTCGGCCCGGCGTTGTTCTCGCAGGCGGCTGCGCTGGTCACGCTGCTGATGTTGCTTTCCTGCATCAGCCTGTCGTTCCAGATGGTCTGTGCCAAGTTCGTGGCGAGGAACGAGACTCCGGGCGCGAAGATCACCGTCTATCGTACGATGAGCCGCCAAGCGTGGCGAGTGGGTGGAGTAGTTGCGCTGTTGCTACTCGCGGCGCAGAAGCCCATTGCCGATTATCTGCGCATGCCGAACTCATGGGTGATCGCGGTGCTTGCGATCGGCATGGCTTTTTACAACCAGCTTGGGGTGAAGCGCGGAAATCTCCAGGGGTGGTGCCGTTTTGGATCGCTCTCGCGCAATTACATTTTTGAAGCCGCTTCTAAGCTGGCGATCGCGATTCTGCTGGTGGAACTTGGATACGGCATTTGGGGAGTGGTGGGATCGCTGTCCGCATCGATCATCGCGGCCGTCCTCTTAACCGGCAAGCGCACGGCTGAGCCTGACGAGGTTCAAGATGCAGCTGCAGTCGGCGACTGTATTCCTGCATCCTTTGGCGAGGGCATCCAGGCGATCGTCTTCTTTATCGGGCAAGTCATCATCAACAACGTTGACATCATTCTGGTCAAGCACTTCTTTGCCAACGAACTTGCAGGACTTTATGCTGCCGTGGCGCTGGTCGGACGCTTGCTCTATTTCGCCTCCTGGCAGGTGGTGAGCGCGATGTTCCCGGTTAGCGCGGCATCGGGCGAAAAAGAGCATGGAAACGCGCATGTGCTTGGCGTGCCGCTCGTAATCGTCTCGCTTATGTGTTTCGGATTCATTCTTATTTCTACTGTTTTTCCCGGCTTCATCATGCACGTCTTGTTTGGCGAAGGGTTCCATTCCGGGAAATCGCTTTTGAGTTTGTACGCTGTTTCGACCGCGCTTTATGCGTTGGCGATGGTCCTTATTACATATGAAATGTCCCGCAAGATCGCAAACACCGGCTGGCTGCAGTTACTGTTCAGCGGAGCGATCGTGCTCGCGATTTACTTGTTCCACTCTGATTTGCGACAGGTGATCATGGTGCAGGTCTGGCTCAAAGTTGGGATGCTGCTCCTTGTTTCTCTCCCATTTTTGCGTTCCATCCCGTTTTTTCGATGGAAGGAGGTCGCGTGAAAATCAGGCGCCGAATTACCGAGGCAGAAGTCCTCGCAGAATTTTTAAAAAACGAGTTTTATCAAAAAGAGTACGACTCTGACCGAGAGAAGTACGAAAGCATCGTGCTCGACCCAGATCTTGCCGATGAAGCCCAAAACGCGGTTCGCCGGGCCTTACTGTACCGGCGGCGCGGGCATATGTGGCGCGAGTTGCCCAAGGACACAGTTTGGTACGAAACCGAGATTGATGCGGAAGATTTGAAGCGCATCCGGGTGTTTCCACGCGCGCACTGGCGCAAAATATCGAACGGCAGCTTCCTCTTAAGTGAAATCGTGAAGCGCATCCGCGAGTCGGCGATCGGAACATCCGATCCGGCATTCTCGAAGATCCAGCTTCTGCGTTATCGCTTGCAGCGTGACTCAGTGAATTCTGCCGTGCTGTTGATTGGCGTCGATGAGGAACAACCGCTCACGATCCTGGAAGGGAATCATCGCCTGGCCGCGGCGATGCTCGTTTCACCGCGCCTCGTCCATACCGGTTTTCGCATGCTCGTCGGACTCTCTCCGCGAATGTACGAATCCTGCTGGTACGACACCAACATTCCAAACCTATGGACATATCTCAAGAATCGTTTGCGCAACCTGGTGGATAAAGAGGCTGACGTCGATCGCGCTCTGGTGGCGGCTGCCGATATTCACTCTGCACCGGATCTTGCTGCGGAGCCAGTTAAGGCACAAAACATGAAAGGCAGTATGTGAAGCTCTACCCTTTTTTTAATCAGAACGCCGCGGAGGCATTACGCGGCGTTTTTTCTTTGAGGGCTTAGCCCTTAGAAGCTCAGCAGCTTAGGGTCTTTTCTTCCAACCCGCAGCTCTCTTTTCGGCATCTCTTGAGGAGAGCGTCTGAATGCTTCCACGCCAATCGGAGTAGTCATGAGTTTCAAGCAATTGGTCTTGCGCGCGCTGGCGGTTTCGCTGTCCGCGATGCTTTGTAACATTCCGCAATACGCGGCGGCACAGAGTTCCGCGAGCACGCAAAGTGCGCAGTCCACGCAGGACGCAAACTCGCAACAGCAGAATGCAAATAACGGCCAGTCTGGTACTACGCGTCCTGATCCATCTCAGGCGCCGCTTGCGCCGGTTCCGTCTGCACGGCCGCAGGATAACAATAGCGTTCCGCCAGATGCACCCAGCGAGGTTCAACGAAGCCAACAGCCACCCGCACCCGCGGCAACCGTGGAGTCCGAACCCGCACAGCAGAGTTCAACCGTGCCGCTGGGCACGGCAACGGCCCAGCAGGGCGCCACGCGTGGAGGCTTGGCATCCCGGCCCGCGGGCGAGGCCATTGCGCCGGCAAAGCAGCGTCAGGTGCATTCCATGCTCATCAAAGTAGCGCTCGTCGCAGCCGGGGCTGCGGCGGTAGGCACCGTAGTCGGGTTGACACGCGGCACATCGAGCATCCCGCCGGGCGGAAAATAAACTTCAACACAGACCAGCGATAACTCAGGAAAGTTCATTCAGGGCCCTTCACGTGAGCATCAAACGTCCGCTTCTCATCAGCTTCTCTGGACTCGACGGCGCCGGCAAAAGCACGCAGATCGAAAATCTGCGCGAACGACTCCTCGCCGCCGACCTCAAAGTCAAACTGCTGGCCTTCTGGGATGACGTAGTCGTCGCCACGCGCTATCGCGAAGGCTTCGTACACAAGGTGTATGGAAGCGAAAAGGGAATTGGCGCGCCCGGTAAGCCGGTAAACCGGCGCGATAAGAACGTTCGCGCCTGGTATCTCACCGCGGCCCGTCACGCGCTGTACATCATGGACGCCATTCATTTGCGCATGGTGGTGAGCAATGCGCTGAAGTCAGGCATCGATGTTCTCATCATGGACCGCTACATCTACGACGAGTTGGCGAATCTTCCCGTAGAGCGCCCCGCGACCCTTGCTTTTATGCGCTTCATCGAGAAAATTGTGCCTAAGCCGGACATCGCTTATCTACTCGACGCCGATCCTGAAGCCGCGCACAAACGAAAGCCCGAATATCCAGTTGACTTCATGCACAAGTGCCGCGCCGCTTATCACAGGCTGGCCGCGCTACTTGGAAATATGACGATCATTCCGCCCCTTCCTCTCGCCGAGGCGAAGCTTGCGGTTACCACCGCTTGTGACAAGACCATCCTCATGCGCGAGTTGCAAGCGGCGATTGAGCCGCCAAATCGGGGAGTCGGCGCGCCTGCAGCTTAGAATTGCCGCCTAGGCGTTGGTTGTGCGGTTGAGTTTCCTGTAAGCGCCCGTGCGCCAAGAAAATCGACTACTTGGGACGGTATTGGCCGACTTCAAGCGGAGCAGGCTCAATTTCCTCTACATCCACGAAGTCCGTCGGGTATTTGCCGGTGTAACACGCCGTGCAGTAAGTGACGTGCTCGCCTTCCGCGCACGCACGTTTAAGCCCAGGCATCGAGAGATACGTCAACGAATCCGCTCCGATGAAATCGCGGATCTCCTGCACCGATTTGTTGGCGGCGATCAGGTGCTTCTTCGACGGAGTATCAACGCCATAAAAGCAGGGTGAAATCGTCGGCGGGCAGGAGATGCGCATGTGAACTTCCGTGGCACCTGCGTCGCGCACCATGCGCACGATCTTGCGGCTGGTAGTACCGCGGACGATGGAGTCATCGATCAACACGACTCGCTTGCCTTTCAACAGGTGTTGTACGGGATTCAGCTTTAATCGCACTCCAAAGTCGCGGACGCGCTGCTCGGGCTCGATGAATGTGCGGCCGACATAGTGGTTTCGAATGAGTCCAAAGCTGAAGGGGATTCCGCTCTCGTTGGCATAGCCAACCGCCGCTGTGACTCCCGAATCGGGAACCGGCACTACGAGATCGGCGTCCACTGGAGCCTCGCGCGCCAGCTCTCGGCCTAGCGCTTCGCGGCTCTCCTGCACAGGACGGCCAAAAATGACGCTGTCTGGGCGGGAAAAATACACGTGCTCGAAGATGCAGCTGGCAAGCTGACGTGGAGCGGCAAATGTGCGCGAGTGAATGCCCTCGGCCCCCGCAATCACCAGCTCACCGGGTTTGATGTCGCGGTCGAAGCGCGCGCCGATCAGATCAAAGGCGCAGGTCTCAGAAGCGAAGACCACTGTCGGTGCTCCTGAGCCGGTTGCATTGGGCAAGATGCCCATCGAAAGCGGCCGAAAGGCGTGAGGATCGCGGGCGGCAAAGATCCGGTCGCGCGTCATCAGCACCAATGAGAATGCGCCCTCGATCTTCTGAAGCGCATCGGCGATGGCATCGGGAAGAGTTTGCTCTTTCGACTGCGCTATCAGGTGCACCACGACCTCGGTGTCACTGGTGGTCTGAAAGATCGAGCCATTCTGTTCAAGTTTGCGACGGAGAACATGCGCGTTGACTAAATTCCCATTGTGGGCAAGCGCGATGGCGCCTTTGTTGCACTCCACGCGAATGGGTTGGGCATTTAAGAGAGCAGAATCGCCGGTTGTCGAATACCGCGTGTGGCCAATGGAGAGCGAGCCGGGAAGCCGGGAAAGCACATCTTCGGTAAAGATGTCATTCACCAGGCCCATGGCCTTGATATTGTGCAGGCGCACTAGATCAGAGCTGGCGATGCCGGCGGACTCCTGCCCACGATGCTGCAGAGCGTAAAGCCCCAGGTACACGAGCTTCGAGGCTTCTAAATGGCCGTGCACGGCCATTACGCCGCATTCGTCTTTGAACTTGTCCGTTTGCAAAAGAACTCCGCGGCTTACTTATCTAGCGTGTCTGGAACCAGTCGCTCCGGCACGTCCGAGTGTAGGGCTGACTCCAGCGCGTGCCCCCATACATTTTTTAAATCCGAGATATAAGCAGAAATAGCGTTGCTCGAACCGCGCTGAATACTCAGTCTCTCTCCACCCGTGCGGCCGAGGAACTCTGCCTGGATGGAATGCCTGGCCGCCATTTGTTGGATGGCCTGGCGGTCGCCTGGGACGCAGGAAACGACAACGCGGGAAGCCTGTTCTCCGAACAGCGCGATCTCAATGGGCTCGGAAGTCTCTGGCAGTCTCGCCTCCACACCGATTTCCTTGCCGAAGCAGCACTCAGCCAGGGCGACAGCGATTCCGCCGTCCGAGCAATCGTGCGCGGACCGGATCAGACCAGCGGCAATGAGGTTAAGCAGGCATTTGTGCAATCCAGCCTCGGCTAGAAGATCTATTGCCGGCGGCTGACCCCACCACGTTCCGGCTATTTCCTTCGCATATTCGGAGGAACCGAATTGGCGATCGTCGTACGTGCTCTCGTTGACAGGCCGAAGCAGGAGAACTTCATGGCTGGGAGCTTGAAAACTGACGCCAGCTCTGCGATCGATATTCTCCAGTATTCCTACTACGCCAACCACAGGAGTTGGATAAATGCCCTCGCCCAGCGTTTCGTTATAAAGGCTTACGTTGCCGCCGGTAATCGGAGTACCAAGTGCGCTGCAGGCTTCAGACATACCGTCGATGACTTCTGAGAACTGCCACATGATGTGCGGCTTCTCGGGATTGCCAAAATTCAGGCAGTTCGTGGCGCCCACGGGCGTTGCTCCAGAGCAGGCCACCTTGCGTGCGGCTTCGGCGACGGCATGCTGCGCGCCCAGCTTCGGATCGAGATAGCACCAGCGACCGTTCCCATCGAGTGACATCGCAAGCCCGCGATTCGT